>RPPU01000094.1 GCA_003819975.1 Desulfobacteraceae bacterium | reverse complement strand
TCCGTTAATTTAAAGAGAGGGTTCCGGACAGGCGTACTATTTTATCCAGACGATGGAAGGCCAGAACCGCCAATCCGAAAAAAAGCAACAGAATGCCTAAGGATATCCAGAACAAGATCGGCCATGAGAAAAAACCTTCAGGGCCCAGCAGAGCGGAGCGCAGGAGTTGAACCGGATAGGTCAGGGGACTTAGATAGGAAAAAAATCTCAAGCCGGCCGGGAGGAAGACAACCGGGAACACGAAACCGGAGATCGTGAAAATGGGAAATTCAAAGGCGTTCATCAACACGCGGCTTTGACGCGATAAGGCAAAAACACAAGACAAACACAGAGAAATGGAGAATAAGCACAGCACCAGCACTGCGCCGGATAACACGGTATTAACCGGATCGGCAACCCGAACCGGAAAGCGCAGGATATAGGTGATGCCGATAAAGATAACGACCAAGGGCAGGGTGCACAACAGGAGGTTTCCCAAAACTTTGGGGATCATGGAACCCAACAAGCCTCGGGTCGAGGCAAAGACCATTTCCAGCGTACCCATCATTCTTTCCCGTTCCATATCGCTCAGGGAACTGAAGACAATTCCGCTCCAAAGCGTGGTAAGACCCGCGGACAGGATCATGCGGCCGCCCAGATTAGGTAAGGCGGAGTGACGGTAGATCAGCCAAGTCAAAACGACGAAAAACACCGGTTGAACCACCAAAATGAAGACCATCATCAAGCGGCGGAACGTAAATAGAACGTGGGAATAAGCAATGCGAAAGCCGGTTGGGAAGGTAATCATTTTTAAAGACTCCTTTTAATGATTCGGGATAGAGGCAACGCCATCCGGGTTGCGGTGTTGGATCAAATTTAGATAGGCCTGTTCCAGAGTCGGTTTTTCAATATGAAGTTCGAGTGCTTCCAGTTCGGAAAAAAGCGCGGCGGACTTTTCCCGGGCAGCGGCTTGAGAAGGGAAGTGAATGCGCAGATCCACCCGATCTTCGCCTGCCGGAGTCACGGCGACCGGATATTCGGAACGGATCCGGTCCAACACGGATTTTTTTTCTGCGGTCAAGGCGGTGACGGAAACATGGAGCGTCGCGGATTCATCGGATAGACCGGCGACGATATTCGCCGTGGAATCGCAGGTTAGGATCCGACCCTGATCGATGACGGCGATGGTATCGCATAATTCTTCGGCTTCGGCCATATAATGGGTGGTCAGAATGATGGTTTTGCCCCGGGAGGCCAACTGTTTTACGATTTCGCGGAAATTCTTGGCGGAAACCGGGTCCAAACCGATACTGGGTTCATCATAGAAAATCACTTCGGGATCGTTGACCAATCCGCGGGCGATTTGAACTTTTTGTTTCATGCCCTTTGAATAGGTTTCGATCTCGCGTTTGGCATCAATGGCGGAAAGACCGACCAGATCGAGCAGTTTCGGGATGCGCTGAGCTTGAATCGCGGGCGGAATCTCATAGAGATCGGAGAAAAAGGTCAAGGTTTCCACGGCATTCAGGCGCCAGTAAAACCCTTTTTCTCCTCCAAAAATGAAGTTGATCCTGGGCCGAATCTGTTTTTCCTGGCCAAAAGTGTTGAAACCCAAGACATGGGCTTGGCCGTTGGTGGGAGCCAGCAGGGTCGTCAGAATTTTAAGGGTGGTGGTTTTGCCGGCGCCGTTGGGTCCCAGAAGTCCGAAAATTTCTCCGGTTTTAACTTGAAACGAGATGCCGCGTAAGGCCTCAACGATTTTAGACGGTCCCAAGCCCCATTTACCTTTGATTTTGAAAATACGCGAGAGGTCTTTTACTTCGATTATCGGTTGCATAGGTTAATCCTTTGTTAGCTGCATATGAAATTAGACATATATCTAATATGATAATTCGAAGCCACTGTCAATCGTTTTAAAAGAAACCTAGGTTATTTTTGCAGAAGGTGTTTTCGGAGGGTTGTAAGGAACCGGTTGATACGACCGGGGCTGGTGCTGAAATATTTAATGTTTTGAATGCGTTCTTCGGTTATCAAATCGACCGCTTTCAATACATCCAGATGATGGGAAATGGTCGGGGTGGAGAGGTTCAGTTTTTCAGCGATTTGCTTACCATATAGCGGTTCTTTTAAAATCAGGTTCAGGATTTCAAACCGGGTGGGATCGGCGATGGCTTTCATTGTATCGATCGTTCGTTTGCGATCTCCATTGAGTGAATCGGGCTCCGGGATGGGATCAATAAGGATTTGAGTATAATCATCCATGAACCGGACCGGGCGTAAGGGGAAAAAATACGACGGGATAAAGATGTATTCCTTATAGTCGTTGACGCGTTTAAACTTTTTGCCCATTATTTCTTGGGCCAAATCAAGCGGGGTTTTGGTTTGAAGTTGCGTATGAATGTAAGCCATTTTTTCTTGATAAAGCGGGGCCAATTGATTCATTGTATCGGTCAGAAAAGCATTGTCCAACTGTTTTAATAAAGCACTTAACCCGGCCCGAAATCGATCAGGGTTGGAAATGATGAACCGCAGACAGTCGATTTTATCGGCGATCCAAGGAAAATCGGGTTGTAAGGAATCCAGGGCGCCAGTGTTCTGTAAAGCTTCTTCGATCCTTTGCTCGGGAATTTCTTGCCCGAAAAAAATATGCAAGAATGGAGCATGATTCCATTTAGCGATCCCATATTCGAGATCGGACAAGTCATCATAGATTTTAGATTTAAGAATAAATTCTATGATTTCAAAACCGCTGAATTTAAGCTGGGCAAGATACCCCAATATCTCTAAAAGTTCCGGCGGTAACTTTTTACGAATATCGTAAGCTTGCGCGGCAATGCTTTTTCGGGAATCCGGGTGCGACAGTAGGTATAAAAATCCGGCGATTTCAACGATCCGAGATGTGACTGTTTTTATACGGCAATTTTCAATATTTGTGCTCATAGTACCAAAATCGTCTCATTAGATGAAAACCTAATAACCCTATTGGATTGTATCCAACCTGTCAAAGGGAATCTAAGGTTCAGGACCATTATTAAAAGGGCCGGTTTGCAAAAGTACGTGCCTATTGTCCTTAAAAACCGTTTTTCTTGACATTCAAGATGACGTTTTCATATACTCTGTGCGTACATTTTCCGGATTATATTTCTAAAAATTCATGCATTTGTATCTCTATCAAAGGGTAACCCTGCCCATCCGGTTTCCGCCCAAACGGGGCCGTGCATCAGATTTTTGGAGTCCGCGATGACCGATGACCGTTATTCCGTTCTATTGCAGTTTGACCCTCAGGATCTTGAAACAACAGACAAGATTCAAAGCCGGTTGCAGCGTTAGGATCCACTTCCCGAAGCGCATTTAAACCTTTGAACCACCCAGGCATATTCCGCGAGCGCTTTTTCTCCGGCAGGAGTTAAAGCGTAGATGCTTTTGCCGGTGCGTCGAAACCACCCATAAACATTATCGTAAAGAGTCCGGTAGGTCTTCTCCGGATCGGTCCCCATTTTTTTCAACTCCTTAGCGGATAGGGGGCCCTGTTGCTGCAGCAGGAAGGCGATATGGAGCGCCTCTTCGCGATAGGCGGTCAGGATTTTTTTACCCGTGCTGCCGCCCAGGTTGCCGTCGACCGAACGCCGTCCGGCTTCAGCCAGGAGACGGGTTCTCTTTTTTTTGGCTTGACCGATGCTCTTGGCGCGGTCAAAGGGAAGCGGGTCGAATACGATTTCGGCATAACCCTGACGCCCGGTGAAGGAAATAAAAATCAGCCCGAGTTCCAGACGACGCAGCAGATGCTGGAGATCGCGCCAGCGCGAAGAAAAAAAGTTACGGGGTTTGGGCACGGCGCAGTAAACCAGGTCGGCCATTTTTTGGCGGTCCGCGGCTTGGAGAAGCAGTTCGAGGTTGAGCGATTTTTTGAGCTCGACGATCACGAGCTCGTTTGCGCGCACGGCGGTGATGTCGCATCCGTGTACTTCGCTCCGCACGCTGAAGTCTTTGGCTTCCAACAGGGTCTTGACCGGGAGATAGAGGTCTTGTTCGCGTAGGGCGGATCGTTTGGGTTTCATGAAATAATTCTATTAGCGTCTAAAGAGGCACATCTTATTAAAAATGGTTAGAAATTTTATCACCACCAAGACGCTAAGATACAAAGTTAAAAAATATTAAAAACTTAGAGTCTTAGCGTCTTGGTGGTGGATATGGTTTTTCTGCAGTCTAAAAGCCTACAGCCTATCCGCCTTATTTCCCAAACGGTTCCCTCAGTACAATGGTCTGCTCCCGGCCCGGGCCGACCGAGATGATGGATATGGGCACGCCCGTGATTTCTTCAATTCGTTTCAGGAATGTTTGGGCTGAGCCGGGCAATTGATCCCAAGTTTTCGCTGCGCTTAATTCACCCTGCCAACCCGGCAAGGTTTCGTAAACCGGCTCGCAAAGAGCGAGTTGGTTCAGACTGGCCGGGCTGGAATATACGTCGCGGCCGTTTTGCTTGTAGCCCACGCAGATCTTGATTTTGGGGAGACCGGAAAGCACATCCAGCTTGGTAATGGCCAGGCTGGTCAAGCCGTTCAGACGGGCCGAGTCGCGGGCTAAAACCAGGTCCAACCAGCCGCAACGCCGTTTACGGCCGGTGGTGGCGCCGAATTCGGCGCCTTTTTTCTGGATATAGTCGCCGGTTTCATCAAGCAGTTCGGTGAGAAAAGGCCCGGACCCCACCCGTGTGCAATAGGCCTTCAATATGCCCATAATATGGCCCAGTTTGTTCGGCCCCACTCCGGAACCGGTGCAAGCCGAGCCGGCCACCGGGTTGGAAGAAGTGACAAAAGGATAGGTGCCGTGGTCGATATCGAGATGTGTGCCTTGGGCGCCTTCAAAAAGGATCTTTTTCCCTTGGGTAATGGCTTGGTCGATCTCAAAAGAGACATCGCAAAGATAGGGTTTGAGCATTTGCCCCATGCAGAGGTATTCATCGTAGATCTCCTGAAAGGAGAGGGGCGCGGTTTTCAGAAATTGGGTCAGCAGGAAGTTCTTCTCTTCAAGATTCTGTTTGATTTTGAGGGCGAGGGTTTCCGGTTCGGTCAGGTCGATGGCGCGGATTCCGGTACGGGCGACTTTGTCTTCGTAACAGGGACCGATGCCGCGGCCGGTCGTACCGATTTTTTGCGCGCCTTTGGCGGTTTCGCGGGCCTGATCCAGGGCGCGGTGATAGGGCATGATCAAATGGGCTTTTTCGCTCAAGCAGAGATTTTGGGAGGAAACCGGGATGCCTTTGGCGTTCAACATGTCGATCTCTTCCAAAAGGACTTGGGGGTCGACCACGACGCCGTTGGCGATCAGACATTTTTTGCCGCTGTGCAGAATTCCGGATGGGATCAGGTGGCAGACGGTTTTTTCGCCTTTGACCACCAGGGTATGTCCGGCATTGTTGCCGCCTTGAAAACGAACCACCAGGTCCGCTTCGGGAGTCAGGAGATCCACGACCTTGCCTTTGCCTTCATCGCCCCATTGGGTGCCGACAATAACCACATTTGCCATATTTCATTCTCCATTCAGGAATTTTAGACATAAAAAAACCCCCTAAAGGCTGGAAAACTAATTCAACCGGGGGCTTACTTCCCTGTTCCCTAACAATGAATCAATGTTTCCGTAATTTGTTAGCCTAAATAGGCAGGGGTTGTCAATGAATTTTATGGAACGATTAAGCGGTTGAGTGCGCCAAACGTTAAAAGTCAAACGTGAAACGTGAAATGATAAGGCCGGTCATTAATTGTCACCATTTTCAATTAAAATTTTTTATTCACGTTTCACCTTTCACGTTTCACGAATGCCGTTATAGTTAACTATCAAACGTCGCGGCAATTTGTTATTATCAAGTCTAATCAATGATGGCATTGAAGGCCAGATGCAATTACCCAAGCCGAATTTTAACGGAGAAATGACCCTTGAGGCGACTTTGAAAAACCAGCGCATCATCCGGGCTTTCCAATCAGATCCGATCAGCTCTGAATTTTTGGGGCAGATGTTTTGGGCGGCCTATGGTGGGACCGAGTCAGACGGGTTTAAGCGGTCCGCAGCCTGGGGCGGGGCGCTTTATCCGTTGGATCTTTATGCTTTGATCGAAGCCGGGCATGTGGGTCGACATATTTTTTCAGAAGCCAAAGCCTTGGGATTAGGATCCGGGATTGTGGGCGTTTTTGAGGATCAACGAGTGATTGAAATTCTGGGCATTCCTCAGGCCCATGAGCCGTTGCTGATCATGCCGATGGGGAAGAAAGGGTAAAAGGATTGCCTAATAGGTGATCGGCCAAAAAAGGAATTCGACTATTTAACCCATATCGTTTATAATCAATACTAACCATATGATTCAGGAGGAGGATGTTATGAAATGGGAAAATCATATCGTTATTAATCCTAAAATAATGGTTGGAAAACCAATTATTAAGGGAACTCGTTTAACCGTTGAGTTTATCATTGATCTTCTGGCTCAAGACTGGAAAGAAGAAGATATCCTGCAAAATTATCCGGGTTTGACTCATGAAAATATCCAGGCTTGTTTGGCATACGCTAGAGATATGCTTAGCCGAGAATTAATTTATGAAACGCCTGTTTTGGAACAAGGCCGACAATGAAGATTTTGGCGAGTTAGCTTTTCATTCCGGAAGATCTATCCTATCAACCTAATTTTTAAATTTTCTTGACTGCATGCAGTCGGGTGATATACTGGCGCTCCACTAAAGGAGGGTCTTATGTTGAACGTAAGCACCATCCGGAACAAACACAAACAAGTCGAAATAAGATCGGTTCCCAAAGCGGTCAATGACGGCAAACCCAAGTTGCTCGATGCGACATTCCTTTGCCACACATCTTTTGGTTGATGGATATGACATACGAACCATCCAAGAGTTGCTGGGTCATAAAGACATTAAAACGACCATGATCTATCCCCATGTATTAAATCGGGGAGGAAAAGGGGTACGTAGCCCGGTAGATGCACTATAAAAATAGGGATGATATATAGAAACTATATAAGACCCCCAAATTATATTGAAAGCAAGATAATTTATTGATTATAATACATTTTAACTGGTGAAAATTAAGGGTATTATACCGCGATATTGCGGTTTGGATATGTTATATAGAAACCATATAAACATTGTTGAGTGTGAGAAGAAATGGAATATGTTTACACAGTTTGGTTCAAGGACACATCGGCAGAACCTGACGACCAAGATCGCGAGTGGCCCGCCAGCATCGTTATCGATGCTGGCACAATTGAGGATGCAACCGCATGGGGAGACCATTTGGCCCAACGGTTCTCGCGAGCCCGCTATAGCGAGCAGTTCCTGCGCTCCAATTCAGAGCCAGTCGAGGACTGTGCAAACGCTGACCTGTCCTCGTGTCCACGCATCAAGCACGGTCAAGAAGCAACGGATGAAGAAATAGGATGGTAAGACACCCAACAAGACAAATGCACGGTACGTCGCTAGCGCGCCGACCGTGATTTGTGACGTACGATGACAGAGCAGGGAACAATGGAAAGCCGATTTGACCAGTTCGCTCGAAGATTTGTCCGCGCTTATTGGGAAACCGTCAAAGCAGACATCTTCGCTATGCCGCCCAATGAACCCGTCGAGGAATCCTTGGAGGAACTCTTGGCGGCTGTGTCGCACGAAACAGAAATGGAGAACGAGCGTCGACAGTCTACTCCGGTCTTCAGACTGCGGATGACGCATCGATTAGGAGATTGGTGGCTCTTCTGCTTTCGTGACGGCAGCCGTGGTTGGGAATTGCTCGCTGCTTCAGCGAGATCAAATGACGAGCAGAAACCGCACGACCTTCTTGGCCCAGCATATGATAGGTGGTTCCGCCCCTTCCTGGCTCACGTGACAGAACTGGCAAGAAAGAAAGACGTCATCGAACCACAGAGTGGTGGGTATTCGCCGCCCGCTGCGCGGCCGTCGAAACCCACACCCTGAACGTTATAAGGCTCGAATATGAAGTACGATTCAAAAGCTCAACACAATGAACTAAAACATTCTGAATTTAAAGAATGGTTAGCTAATGAAACAGTTTCAGCATTGATCGTATCAAAAGGTAAACCTGAAGAAATTAAAGCATGTGTATTCTTATTTCTTAACCGAGCATATGAGGCACACCTCGACGCTGATGAAATTGTTGAATTATTAGGAATACAAAAACCAAGTATTATTGATATGGCTGGATTGCAGGGAGAAGATGAGGAAACAGTGCTTTCATCATATGAATTATTAGATCCAGTCATTAGTAAAATTGGCTATATCCGAAACTCCCAACAAGTAAAACATTAATCTGATCAATACGGTATGGGATTTTTATCATATTAAAGCACTCTAAAAATTGGTTGAATTTTACCGGGCAGATTTACATCGCCTACGGTGAGGAAAATCATATCGGTAAAGGATTCCAGGTTTCGGAAACCGCTGGCACGGTTTTTAACAATTTTAATGATTCGATTAATGCCTTCTGCCACGGCGTTGGTAATACGTGTTTCGATAAAAGCTAAGATTTGATCTTTATGCTTTCTGAGGGTTTTAACTAATTTTTCAAAAGGTTCAAGACGTGTTCTGAGCGCGGCTCTTGTCCAATACTTAAAGAATTTTTCAGCCGATCCGGAATATTTATAATTCCAGAAGTGATCAAACTCATCTTTAAGGATCCATGCGCGATGAATACGACGGTTGGCCTTGCTTAAGGTGTTAAGAATGCGGGATTCCTTTTTGGAACGGTTAGAGGAGCGTTTAAAAAGGAGCCATCGCAAGCCCTTGAACACTTTTCGGTCCTCTGTAGCGGCTTGGCGCCATTGTTCCTTACGAATATCATCCAGAGCCGTATGAATGGCTTTGACGATATGGAAGCGATCCAAAACCAAGGTTGCGTTGGGACAATGGTCTTGGAGGGCGCCCAAGTAGGCCTCACTCATATCGCAAGCGGCCGACTGGATGTGGGATTTTTGATAATCGGATAGGCATTCATTGAAGAAGCGATCAATGGTTTCTCGGCCCTTGCCTTTCCCGACCCAAACGACACAAGAACGGTCGAGATCATAAACGATGGTGGCGAATTTATGGCCTTTACAATAGGAGATTTCATCGATTCCGATAGATTTGAGTCCGATAATTTTATGATCCGCCCGCAAGCGCTGGATGCTTTGATGCAAGAGGTCGGAGAGAGTGGAAGGCGAGATATGAAGCAGCCGGGCCGCTGCTTTTTGGGTCATCATTTGGCAATAAACCAGCAAGGCATACTCAAAACGATAGGTGACACGAGCATATGAATTGGCCCAAGGGATATCTTCCTGAATCCGGCCATGCTTTTTACAAAGGATTTCTTTGGGAGCATATGAAAAGAAAACGGTCCAACCACAAAGGGTAAGATCACGCCAGATTCGGGGTGTGCCATGAATATGTACAATACGGCAACGTTTTTTGCACTCGGGGCAACGGCAACCGGTTTTGTAGGGCTTAACCGAAAGCAGCAAGGTTTTGGCTCTAAGGTTGAATGTGTAATCGCACACAAAAAGCTCTTTCAATTGAAGCAGGTTTCTGATAAATTTTCGAGTAAGGCTCATAGGCTCCTCCTTTTTTCTTAGATCATGCCTGATCCTTTGAAAATAGGTATGGAGTCTATGACCTTTAATCCATGTAATTCAAGGTTTTATTATCGCCCGTAATTAAGAAAAACTGAGACTTCCAGTTTTTCTTAATTACGGGCAGTAAAGGGTGCATGAACAAGGATCATTACCTGGTTATAGCCCCCTTCAATTTGACTGCTAACATTTTAAAAATCTTATAAAAAATCGTTTGGGAAAGTCGGATTGACCCGTAAAATTTACCAATAAACCTTATAACCAGGCAATCAAGGTGACTGGCTGTTTTTCTATCCGTTTGAAATTCAACGGCATCAATTGTCTCCAAGCTTTTTCAAGCATCGGTACCATTAATTCGCCAGCGCCTTATCGCAGCCGTTCCCCCTCTTACTCCATCCGCGGCCGAAGCGTTTAGGAATAGATTCGGAATGAATAGCCGTTTGTAATCGAAAAACATCGGATTTTTTGCCGGGCCATTCATTCCTCTGTTTCCGTATTCGGTCTCCTGAATTCTGGCTCCTGTCTTCTTTTGTCTTCAGAAATCCCTTTTAAAACCAATCCTTTATGTTTTTCCGAACAAAATTTCTTATCTTTCAACCCCGATTTGTCGATACACCATAAGGCGCGGTTTGCGAGAGGGAGGCTTACGCCCTTAGGGGCGTAAAAAGGGAGGAAAAAAACATGATTAACGGTATGGGGCCGGCTTTATCGGCGCTTGATGCCTTTGCCAAAAAATTGAAGAGTTCGGCCAATAATGTGGCCAATGTAAACACACCCGGTTTCAAAGCCGGCGAAACGCTGCTGGCCGATATAGCTCCTCAGGATACGTACACCCGCAACGGCGTTTCTCAAGTAGGCCGGGGAACGGCGGTAAGCGATATTTCCCAAAATTTTGAACCGGGCGCCCTGGGGGGTACGGATTCCGAGACCGATCTGGCTGTAGGCGGCCAAGGTTATTTCATGGTTCAGGATGCCGGGGGTAATCAATATTATACCCGCGATGGTCATTTTCATTTCGATCAAAACGGTAGCTTGGTTACCAGCAACGGCTACAATGTCCAGGGTTGGTCGGTTGATCCGCAAACCGGCGCCATTCAGGGCACACTTCAGAATATCAATGTAAATAATTTCACCTCACCGCCGACCCAGACCACGGCAGCTATAACCATGGTTAACCTTGATTCACGCGCGCAAAACAACAGCGCCGGACCTAATGGGCTGGTCAGTGCCTGGGACGGCGATAATCCGACCGGGCAATATTTGGGCGATAATGCTTACGAATATCAAACCAGTGTCCGGGTCTATGACAGCCTGGGCAATAGCCACAATGTCCAAGTGACTTTCGATAAAGGCGAAACCAATAATGAATGGG
>RPPU01000093.1 GCA_003819975.1 Desulfobacteraceae bacterium | reverse complement strand
TGTCTTTATTTTTATCGTAAAGAGCGATAAAAAAATTGGTGGCATCAATGATATGCGACAAGGAGCGATGAATGCAGCGATAGAGCTCGTCCAAGTTGGCGACCTGATTGACATTGGCGGCAATATCGAAAATCGCCCGGGAAATGCTTTCGGCACGCTCGCGTTTTACGATCTCTTCTTGCAACCTCAGAGACAGTTCTGCGAGTTGCGCGCCTTGGCTGTACGGGATTGGACCGGACTGTAATGGCTCTGTTTGCTTAGGCATTTCTATTCCGTCGCCCACCTAACGTTATCTTAATATCTTATATGCTTTTAGTCAGCGGAATTTTTTTCGTTGATGATCAGCGATTGATAGGCATTCAGCGTCGGATCGTTGTATCTTAAAATTATAACTTCCGTCCGTACGCTTTTAAGAATATTGACAATTAAACGACTTTGCCTGCTGATCATAAAAAGCCCGCGGCCGCTTAAATCGGTTATGCCCTTGGGAATGGTTTTTTCTTCCAAAGGCGTATGACGATGGATCTTTTCCAAAACCCGTTCCAGAGTCAGGGAGCCGCTGCGATCCATAATGCTGATGCCGTATTTCTCATGGTCTCTAGCGATAAGGACCTTGATCTCTTTTTCTTTGGAAATAAAGATCTCATCCGGCACGGTGGCTTGATTCCGATCGCGTTCCTCCGCTTGGATGCCGTAAACCCCAAAACTAAAAGCATTGATTAAGAGTTCATTGATATTGGTGTAAAAATAATATTTTTCTTCTTCACTCAAGCTTCCGGCAAATTCCTGAAAATATTCCTTTGGAAAAGAAGCCAGGGGATAGCGGCCGCAGAAAATAAATTCTTGATAAAAAAGATTATACCCTTTGGTAAAAAACGGCTTAAAACCGAAAAATTCGTCACCCAATAAACGGGCCAAGATTGCGCGAAGGCTGTTCGGGTTCAAATGATCGCTTAAAATAACATTACCGATCCCGTATCGCTTCGCCAATTCAAGGTAATCGAATTTTGGAGAACAAACCAAAACGATATTGGACTTGGAACACTCTAAAATTTCTTCCAATTCGCGAAGACCATTGGACGCAACCCATTCCGCGTTGGTTTCAAAAATAATCAAGTCCATTTTCCGATTTGGATCGAATGAGGTCAGGACTTCAAATTTAAAAGGCAATTGATGGGACGCGATGATCTGCTCCAACAGGAGTTGCAATCGATCTTTTACGTTCTGCGATCGGCAATGCAGATGGATGGTTTTAAGAATGCTCATCGATTCAGGCCTGTTTAATGTTAAAAATACTATCCAGCTTTACGACTTTAAGCATATCATAAACCTGCTTGGAAACATGTTCAATTGTGATTTTCCCGCCATGAATGGCGAGATCTTTGTACAGTAAAAGCAACTTACCGATGCCGGCGCTCCCGATATAATGGACCATTTTAAAATCAAGTACCGCTTCTTTAATCGCAATCGTGTCCAAGCCCAGAAAACATCTTTTGAGATCTTCAGCGCCGGTTTCATCGATGTCTCCCATGATTTTGATATGAACACGTTCGTTTTCGCGGGTCATGGTGATTTCCATGGCTTTTGACTCCTTCATAGGGGGTTAGCATTTTACTCCATTGGATGACCTTTCGCTTGACAACCAACGAAAAAATCGGCTTTTTAATCCGGTTATTTTGTTTTTAAAATATCGACGCATATAATGGTTACGTCATCCGCGGAACTGTTTGTGGATTTTTTGCCGTCTTCCTCCGCTATCACGGTTTCTCCGCTCAATTTGGCCACACTTTTCAGAAGACGGCTGCCGATCGTCGCCGCGCTTAACTCCATCGACTTTACAATGATTTTACGGATTCGCTTTTGCAGGTCTTGCACGGACAGTATTTTATCTTTATTTTTTTGAGGCATTTCAGTCAAGCCGTCCGTATAAAAAATAAGTTTGTCGCCTGCTTTTAGTTGATATTCCCCTTCCGTAAACGCGGCATTTTCCAATATGCCCAGCGGTGGACCCTGCAGATCGGATGTATCGGGCAAAAAAAACACTTGGTCACTTCGGGTAATTAAGAAAGCCGGATGACCCGCGGAAGCATATTTGAGTTTCAGAGTGCGGTGGTCGATCTCAACCGTAATGGCCGTAACAAAATCATCGGCGCTGAAAAGGCCGGACCCACAAAGCGCACGGTTCAACCGGATCATGCTTTCCGAAATTTCGATCGCCGGATTCCGGTCTAACACGTCATGATGCAACAGGTCCGTGATGATGCTTCTTAGAATGCAACCGACTTCATGGCCGGATTGGTCCTTCAGACTGATGACGGTTTTGGCTCCTTGCCCCGTGCTTGTTTCGCCCAAACGCTTAATGAAAAAGTGATCGCCGCCTTCAGCATGGCAGGGAGCCGCGAGGACGGTCGCTTCAAAAAATATTCCCGCTGCCGCGGCTATTTTCCGCGGGACGGCTCCGTTGACTTGCTTTAAAATACCCCTGGCCAGGTTGATATTCAGAAGTTGTCTGCGCAACAATTCATTCTTTTCGGTCAGATCCAGCAGCACTCCGACGATACCGGCTGCTTGTCCGGAGACATCGCTAAACGTCGCCTTATGAAATAAAAACTCATGTTTGCGGCCGTCCATGCATTTGATCCGGGCCTCATAGGTCTTACGACCGGAATTTTTTATCAATCCCTCGTCTTCGGCGTCGAAAACCTCGGCCACTTCAGTCAAATGGTCGTCTTTCAGTTTGGACCATTCCCGGCCGATGAGTGCTTCCGCCGGTACACCCAAGATCTGTTCCTGACATGCCTTGTTATAACCGAGATAAAGGCCCTGCTTGTCTTTATAAAATACCGGGCTCGGCATGGTATTGATCAACGACTCGATAAATTGAATATGATTCTTTTGCCGGGTATTGGATTCCCGGAGGGATCGTTCCAAAGCAATGATCCGGCTGCCGGCTTTTAACCGGGCGAATAATTCCAAGGGATGAAACGGTTTGGTCAGATAATCGTCGGCGCCGGCATCCAAACCGATGGCAATATCCTCTTTGGCGTCATTGGTGGTTAAAATCATGATAAACACATACCCGGTGGTCGTCATGGAACGAATGGATCGGCATAGTTCCAACCCGTCCATTTCAGGCATGATCCAATCCGTAATAATAATCGGAAATTCCTGCTGGTTGAAAATTTTTAACGCCTGGTACCCGTTTTCAGCCGACGTGACTTCATAGCCTTCATTATTCAAAGCTTTTTTCATCATCATTCGGGAAATCGGGTCATCTTCCGCCAATAAGATCGGAAGCCAAGGACGTATGCTCTCCTTTTCTTTTCTTAATAAAGGATTGGTTTCAGAATCTTGCTTGGGCATGGCTGCGGATGATCGGTTCATCAGAAATCCGTAAATCCTTCATTATCTGCGTTTTTAAGCGGCTCAGTATTTTTTAACTCCAATAACCCGGCGGTATCCATTGCCTTCGGCATGGTCGGCGATCGTTCCGGTTTGGCGAACGCGCTGCGATTTTTGATGCGGCTTTTATTTTCTTGGGCTCCGCCCTTTACCAGGTTGACCAATTCGCCCACAAATCCCCGCATGGTTTCGGCCTGGGCAGCCAATTCAACCGAAGTGGCGGCCGATTCCTCGGCGCTGGCCGCAACTTGCCGGGTGATCGCCTTGATTTCGCCGGCCGCTTTGCTGCTTTGTTCAATACCGCTGGCTTGATGCTTATTGGCCGTGGTCACGGCCATAATTTTTTCGCCCATGGTCGTCGCGGTCTCCACAATACCTTCAAAATTATTATTAATGCCTTTTATGGATGTGGCCGCCTGACTGACCCGGTCCATGGTACTGAGCAGAAGGCCTTGGGTGTTTTTGGCCGCCTTGGTCGTGCGCATGGCCAGACTTTTGACTTGTTCCGCCACCACCGCAAAACCGGCGCCGGCTGCGCCGGCCCGGGCCGCTTCCACGGCCGCGTTCAGCGCCAACAAATTAGTCTGAAAAGCGATTTCATCGATGTTCTTGATGATCTGGCTGATCTCGTCGCTGTCTGCCTCAATCTGCGACATATTGCGGGTCAGCTCCACAATGGCGGCGAGCGATTCGGCCGATTTTTCAATATTCTGGTTCATCAATTCTTCCGCTCCTTTGGTCAGGTCGATGCTCTGCTGCATCATTCCGGACATATTGTGCAATTCCAGAACGTTCTCTTCCACAATCGTCTCTTCTTTGGAAGAACTTTCCGAAAGAGATTGACTGAACGTGGAAACCATTTCAGCCACATGAGCCACTTGTTCGGCGCTTTCCCGTAAATCCTTAATAATGCGCGTGGCGGATTTCGTTATGGAACGGCTGAGCATCACACCGAAGACAACGGCAATGGCAAAACCGATCAAAGCCCCGCTCATAATAATCGTTTTATTTATTTGCATTCCCCGCAGTTCATTTGGGCTGATTTGTGAAGCCGGGGTGGCTTGGGAAATGCCGTACCAACCTAAAAAACCCACAATAAGAACAAGCACGGCCACCAGAATAAACCCGCCGATTAAACGCTGAGTCAAGCCCCATTTAATCATGTTAAGCCTTCCCGTTTATAAATGTTCTTGTTTTGACACCCGAATATCGGACGATCAACCCGATTGCATAAAATAAACAAAAGCAACTCAAATCTAAATACTTGATTACACAACATTTTTAAGATCAAGCCGCCGGACTCAAGCCTCTATATTTTAAAGCAAATCCTATGCCAAGGGATTGAAATAAAAGAGCCATTGGCTTGAATAAAATTAAATGTTAGGATACTTTAAAAAAGCTGAAGCAACTTATTGGTTTGTATTTAGAAAGGGCTGAAGATGGCTGAAATAAATTTTGAAACGGGCAAAGTTTTTGCGCAAAATCTGGATAAAAAGGACGCGTTGGCCCCTTTCCGGGACGCTTTTCATATTCCCGATTCTGATTTGATTTATTTGGACGGCAATTCCCTGGGACGCTTACCCAAAGCCACCGCCGCTAAATTACAGACGGCCATAGAGGAACAATGGGGCCGCCATTTAATCAAGGCCTGGAATTCGGATTGGTATGAGGCCCCCCTCCGCATCGGTGAAAAGATCGCCCGGCTAGCCGGCGCAGCTCCCCATCAAATCATTATGAGCGATTCAACCAGCGTCAATCTTTTCAAGTTGATTTTAGCCGCGGCCAAAGCACAACCCGACCGTCATCGAATGGTTAGCGATGCTTTTAATTTTCCATCTGATTTGTACATCTTGCAAGGCTGCCTCAACCTGTTGGGCAAGCAGTACCAATTGCATTTGGTTCCTTCCCGAGACGGAATCACCATAAACCGGGAAGATCTATTCAATGCAATCGATGAAGATACCGCCGTGGTGTGCTTATCGCATGTCGCGTTTAAAAGCGGATTTATGTATGATGCCGAAAGCATCTCCCGCCATGCTCATGCCAAAGGCGCCCTGGTTTTATGGGATTTATGCCATTCCATCGGCGCGGTGCCGGTTGAACTGGACCGCTGGGAGGCCGATTTTGCCGTCGGTTGCACCTACAAATATTTAAACGGCGGTCCGGGATCACCGGCTTTTTTGTACGTTGCGGAACGGTTGCAGAAAAAAAACCTTTCACCGATCTGGGGTTGGTTCAGCCAAAGCGCGCCTTTCTCTTTTGATTTGGATTATCGACCCGCCGATGGTATCCGCCGTTTTTCCGGCAGCACTCCGCCCATGCTCTCGCTGCTGGCTGTGGAATCGGCCCTGGACCCTCTGCTCGCAGCCGGCATTCCGGCCATCCGTCATAAATCCGTTCTGCTGACCGCTTATCTGATTTTCCTGTTTGACCATATCCTGGCGCCTTATGATTTTAAATTGGGTTCGCCCCGGGATCCGGATATACGCGGTTCCCATGTCAGCATTCAACACCCGGACGGTTTTCGGATCAATCAAGCCTTGATTCAGGATATGAATGTCTTACCCGATTTCAGGGAACCGGACAATATCCGTTTGGGCCTGGCGCCTCTTTACAATTCTTTTTCAGATATTTGGGAAGCCATGGACCGCATACGCACGGTTATGGAAAAGAAGACTTATCAAAAATATTCTAAAAAACGCGGGCTGGTGACTTAGCCTGCTTACGGCATAAACGGACCCGAAGAATGGCAAGCAAAAAAGTGAAGGATAAAATCAGCCGTGTTTCAAAACAATCCCCTCGGCGATATTGGAAACATCCTCGCATACGTCGATCGCCTCTTCAAAGCGCTCGAAAATTTCTTTCCATTTGATCAACTCAATGGGGTCTTTTTCGTTTTCAAAAAGTCGGCCCAAGGTTGCTCTCAAAATCGTATCGCCTTCATTTTCAAGCGTATTGATTTCCACGCACGCGTCCAGGATCATCTTTGAATTTTTCATGTCCCTAAGACCATGAATCATTTTTTTCATTTTAGCCACGGCGCGATGCAGAATTTTAGCTTGCTCGAACAATTCCGGAGCCGGCTTTTTTATTTTAAACAGGGACATCCGGATAGCAGAAGCTTCGGTTAAGTCCAAAACACTGTCCAGCTTATTGACCAAGGCATAGATATCTTCGCGGTCCAAAGGAGTCAGGAAGGTTTTATGCAATTTTTCATAAGTGCGGTGTGTGATGATATCGGCTTCATGCTCGATTTCCTTGAGTTTCACGAGCTGCACGTCAAACGTATCATAATGGTCGAGCATATTCTGAAAAAGCAAAATCCCCTCATCTATTTTTTCAACAAGCTCTTCAAAGAGATCGAAAAATTTTTCTTCTTTGGGCATAAATCGCATAGAATTTATCTCCTCTGCAAGTTATTGTAACTACAAGGAAAATTTAAAAACATTTACCTTCGCCATCCTGAATGACCGTTTATCATCTACCGGAATCAAGCCAAAAACGCAACCTTTTTATGGCTTTTTTATACAGCCGACTGGCCGGAATCTATTTAACCAGTTTGAGCACTTCCCGGAAAGTATCGGTGCCGGCCCGGCCTAAAACCTCGTAAATAAACATCTCTGTAGAGGTGATAACGGCGCCGGCCATTTGCATCCGCTGCATGGCAATCGCATGATTATGCTCAAAACGAGCCGAGGCGGCATCTGCAACCACATGGACCCGATAGTCGTCGCATAAGGCATGCAAGACCGTCTGGGTCACGCAAATATGAGCCTCAATGCCGGCCACCACCAATACTTTGCGCTGCAAGCGTTCCAATGCTTGACCGAAGCCGCGGCAACCGAAGCTGTCAAAATCGAGTTTTGAAAACGTCTCGACCCCTTTTAATTCATCACGGATGGGTGCGACCGTATGGCCGAGTTTTTCCTGCTCCGTGCATAGGATCGGCAAGCCCATAATTTTGGCGAACTTCACCAGACGCAGCGCATTCTGAACCAACCCTTCTTGATTCTGCATGACAGGCAACAGTTTTTCCTGAATATCGATCAGGATCAAAACCGCATCATCGGCACGGATAAAAAGCCGATCTAAGGATGAAGAGATAGGTTGGTCTTGCGGCATATGGGGCTCCTTTCGGGCTTAGTTGGGAATTTTACCCTATCACAAAGACCCGGTTCCTGTAAACAATCAAGAGCCCAAATGATTGATTTGTAAAACGATCAGCCGCCCGCGGGATAGGCGCTTATGGTCCACACATCGACATGGAGATTTTTAAAAATAAGCCTTTGAGAATTTTACGATCCAATTCTCAAGGCCGTTGCTGATAAAGTGTATTTTAAGAAATCCCGGGTTGTCGATAATGAACCGGTCGGCCGGAATACATGATTTTTCGATCTGACGCTTTTCAGGGTCGAAAAATTATTTCATGTTTTTTTGTTCCTACAAAAAAACATTTAGATGCGCTTACTGGCTTCATTGCAGATTTTTTCAAGCAGGTTTTGCTGCGAACTGTTTTCTCCGACGGTTCCTTTGAGTTGTTCGGCATAGGCGGCTATATTGCCGAGTGCTTCTTTTTGAATCAAAAGCACCCGCTCCCATTCCTTTTGCGCCCTGAAAAAATGGTCGATGGTTTTGTCGATCTCCTTCAGAGCTTGGTGCGGATCTTCAACCGTCGGCTTGCCTTGGTTCTGAATAAGGGTCAGTACGGCGTTGTGCAAAGTCCGGTATATGGAAATGGTGTTCTTGGGATTGATAAAACTCCGGTAATCCAGGATCCGTTCGATTTTTTCTTTCAGTTCTTTAGGGTCCAGCGGCTTGGCAATATAATCAAAAGCGCCGTTTTTCATGGACTCGATGGCCGACTCAATGGAGCCGAAAGCGGTTATAATAATCACCTCCGTGGCCGGCAAATGCATTTTGGCATATTTTAGAATCTCCATGCCGCCTTGATCCCCGCCCTGAGTATCCGGCATATTTTTATCGGTTATGATAACGGCATAGTTGCATTCTAAAATCCGTTCCATGGCGGTTTGCACATTTTCCGTCATATCCACGTCATATTGATATTTCGTTAAAGCATTTCCTACCATTTCGCGGGAAATGCGATCATCATCAACTACCATAATTTTATTTTTATTTTCAGTCACGGCCGCACCATCCCTAATGATCTTTAAATTTTTGAGGATTTAAGCATTTATTAAGATATAAATTTATAAAATTATCAAAAAAACAACAAAAAACCCAATAAAGCATAGATGATTCAGGTATATAATTATTGACACTTCTCGAAATATTTCCTATGATTCCTCAGTCGAAATCAATAATTAGGGTTTAAATCCGGCGCTTTCAGATCACTGAAAATGAAACAGGCAATAGACTCAATCATCTGTAACTTCAAAAAGCATGCCATCTATACACAGGCTGGCTCATTCCGGATTGAATCGCCTATAAAAACTTATTTATGAAAAAGTCATGTTTTATCAATATCGTTAACCCTATCAGGAGGGCAGTTTCCTAAAGGAGGATAAATGACCGAGCACACAAACCTTAAAAAGACCCCGTTAAATGCCTGGCATAAAGCCAATGGCGGGCAGATGATCGATTTCGGCGGTTGGGAAATGCCGGTGCAATATGCGAGCGGCATTATTCATGAACACCTTTCCGTGCGCAAATTCGGCGGCATTTTCGATGTCAGCCATATGGGCCGTTTTCGCATCAAGGGACCGAACAAACTGGCTTTTCTGCAGCACGTCCTGACCAATAATGCCCGCGCCCTGGACCCCTGGCAAGCTCAATACACCTTAATTCCCAATGCTGCCGGCGGCGCCATTGACGACGCCTACCTGTACCGCTTTGGCGAAGAAGATTATATCCTGGTGGTCAATGCCGCCAATCTTGAAAAAGATTGGAACCATTTCCAGGAACAAGTCAAAAAATTTCCGGGTGTTCAGCTTGAAAATCACAGCAATCAATTGGCCATGATCGCTTTTCAGGGCCCGCTCGTTAAAAAGGTGGTTCAAAAACTGATGAACGGCGGCCACTTGCCCGAAACGACCCGTAACAGCCTTTCGGAACTGGTTTTAGGCGGCATTAAAGTACTGACCGCCCGCACCGGTTACACGGGTGAACCGCTTTGTTTCGAATTTTTTGTTCCGGCTGAAAAAGCGGAAGAACTTTGCCGCCTGCTGCTCGATGCCGGCAAGACGGACGGGATTGTTCCGGCCGGTTTGGGCGCCCGCGACACTCTGCGGCTGGAAGCGGGCATGCCCCTCTACGGCCATGAACTCGGCCTGGATCCGGACGGCAGGGAAATACCGATCTTTGCCATTGGCTTGGCCCCCATGGCGGTCAGTTTCAATGCCGACAAGGGTAATTACATCGGCCGTGAAGCGCTTTTAAAACAATTCAATGCGCTGGAAAAAATCCGCAAAGGCTTGACTTCGGAACCGCCCGCGGAATTGCCCTTGCGCATTATGCCGGTGGCTCTGCAGGAAAAAGGCATTGCCCGTCAAGGCGATGAAATTTTATTAAACAATAAAAAAATCGGCACCATCACCAGCGGAACCATGATTCCCTATTGGTTCTTTCAAGGCGAAGGAGCCGTCATGCAGATCACGGATAAAAACGACCGGCGCGCCATCTGCCTGAGCCTGGTCCAATCCACGCTGCTGCCTGAAACTCTGGTGGAGGCCTCGGTTCGCAAAAGACCGATCAAGGCTAAAATCGTCCGTTGGCACGGCCGTTCCGAAGCTCCGCCCTATTTCCGCTCCATTCCGGCCGACTTTGAAAAACCCAAGCCCAAGGAACTGCTGGGCGCCGGTCTCGAAAAAGCCAAGCTGGTGGTTCAAAAAAGCATCGAAAACCATACCTGGCGTCAACACCAATGCATCAACCTGATCCCGTCCGAGCAGACGCCTTCTCCTCTGGTTCGTCTGCTTTCCGTTTCCGATCCGGTCGGCCGCTATGCCGAGCACAAAGGCCTTTTGGCCGCCTTTGAGCAGGAAGTCTTTTACTATCAAGGCACCGATTTTATCGCCTGGGTGGAAGAGCGCTTGACTCAGGAATTGTCCGCTTATCTGAATTGCCCGCAGGTCGAGACGCGGCCGATCAGCGGGCAGATGTCCAATATGACCGTATTCAGCGCGTTTGTGGATTTCAAAAACCGCACCAATCGCAAACGCGAACCCGAACGCATTCGCCTGGCCTTCAACAACCATATCGGCAAGGGCGGTCACTTGAGCGCCCAACCCATGGGGGCTTTGCGCGATTATATTGCCAAAGATCCGGTCAAGGATCAGTTTGCGGTCGTTAATTTCCCGGTGCAGCCCGATAATCCGTATCGCATGGATGTAGCGGCGACCGCGAAACTTCTGGAGCAATTCAGTCCGGAGATCATCATCTTCGGCAAAAGCATGGTTTTGCATCCGGAGCCGGTAGCCGAGATTTTTGCGCTGGTCAAGGACAAAAAACCGCGGCCCGTGCTGATGTATGACATGGCCCATGTGCTCGGATTGATCGGTCCCCATTTCCAGGAACCGTTCAGTCAGGGCGCCGATCTCGTAACCG
>RPPU01000092.1 GCA_003819975.1 Desulfobacteraceae bacterium | reverse complement strand
GGGATCGAGCGCCGAGGTGGGCTCGTCCAGCAGTAAAACCTCCGGGTTCATGGCCAGGGCCCGTGCAATGCAAAGACGTTGTTGCTGACCGCCCGAAAGAAAAGTGCCTTTTTTATAAAGCAGGTCCTTGACCTCCTCCCACAGGGCAGCCTTGCGCAACGATTCCTCCACAATGCGGTCGAATTCCATTTTTTTGAGGTGCAGGCCGTTCAATTTATAACCCGCAATGACATTATCATAAATTGTCATGGTTGGAAAGGGATTCGGCCGCTGGAAAACCATGCCGATCCGGCGCCTCAGCAGGGTCGACTCCATGGCAAAAATATCTTCCCCTTTCAGATAGACCTTGTTTTTCACCTCGACGCCCGTTTTCATCTCTTGCATGCGGTTCAGGCAACGGATAAAGGTGCTCTTGCCGCAACCCGAGGGCCCCATGATGGCGGTCAGCTTTTTTTCGTAAACATCCAGGGTAACGCCCTTGAGCACTTCCTGGTCGCCGTAAAAAGCGTATAAATTTTCAGATCTTAGAATTGTACTTTCCATTTTTTGACGATCAACCTCGCGATGATATTGGACCCCAAAACCAAGATAATTAAAACCACGGATGCACCCCAGGCAATCTGCTGCAAGTCTTCATAAGGACTCATGGCATTGTTAAAAATCAGCTGCGGCAGGGAATTAACCGCTTTCAAGGGATTCCATTCCATGAAGCGGTTGCCGAAAGCCGTGAACAACAGGGGCGCGGTTTCGCCGACAATGCGCGAAACCGCCAAAAGCACGCCGGAAATAATGCCGGGCAAACCGGCCGGGACAATCACTTTCAGAATGGTACGGTAATAAGGAACCCCTAGGGCGCCGGAGGCTTCATAAAGATAGTCCGGGATCACTTTTAAAACTTCTTCAGTGCCGCGTACCACGATCGGCAGCATCATGATGGCCAAAGCCACGGACCCGGAAAAAGCCGAAAAATGATTTAAAGTCTTCACCACCCACAAATAGGCCACAATGCCGATAACCACCGACGGGATGCCCTGGAGCATATCCACGGCCAAACGGGTGAACCCGGCCAGGCGCGTATTTCGGTTCTGGGAAAGATAAATCCCGGTGGTCACGCCCAGGGGCACGGCCAGGACAAATGCCATGCCGATCAGCATCAGCGTGCCCACAATGGCATTGCTGATGCCGCCGCCCAATTCGCCGGTGGGCTTGGGCAAATGGGTCAAAAAATCCCAATCGATAAAACGCAGGCCCAGAGAAAACACGTGATAAAGAATCAGAAAAAGCGGAATCAGCGCGGCAAAGGAAAGCACATAAACCAATCCCTGAAAAATTCTGTTTTTGGTCTGCCGCCAAAGGATGGGATTCTTCATTATTCTTTTTTCCCTATTATCCATGAAAGCCTTATCCAAATGCATATTGTTACGAACCCTGCTATTAGTAGCCAGAAGTCAGAAGTCAGAATCCAGTAGAGAAAACAACCTTGACCGGTTTCTTCTGAATTCTGACTTCTGAATTCTGTCTTCTGTTTATCCTCACACCGTAAACCTTTTAATGATCCTCGTGCCCAAATAGTTGAGCAAAGCCGTCAGAACAAAAAGAGTCAAACCGACCAATACCAAAGACGAATAGTGCAAGCCCAGATGGGCCTCGGCCAATTCGTTGGCGATCACACTGGCCATGGTATTGGCCGGTTGAAAAATACTTGTCGGAATCACATTGGCATTGCCGATCACCATGGTCACGGCCATGGTCTCGCCCAAAGCCCGGCCCAGGGAAAGCAATACGCCGGCCAGGATGCCGGAACGGGCAAAAGGAATAATGACCCGCCGGATCACGTCATAACGCGTGGCGCCCAGCGAATAGGCTGCTTCCTGGATATCGGCCGGCACCATTTCGATCACTTCCCGGGCTATGGAAGCGGTGTTGGGAATGATCATGACCGCCAACAATAGAGCGCTCGAAAAAATACCGATACCGTACGGCGCCACGCCGATTTTCATTTCAAAAATCCGTACGATCGGCACCAGAAACATCAGTCCCCAGAAACCGTAAATAACCGAAGGCACGGCCGCGATCAGATCCACCATGCTCTTGAAAGCGCCGGCTAAAAAACCGCGGCGCATATATTCGCCCAAAAGCAGGGCAATGGCCAAAGAGAGCGGCAAAGAGAGAAGTAAGGCCAGAAAAGAGGTAATCAGGGTTCCCAGTAAAAAAGGCAATACTCCAAAATGTTCCGCCACCGGATCCCACTGGGCACTGTAAAAAAAACCAAGCCCCAAAGACTTCAAAGCCGGCAAAGAACCGGACAACAGACTCAGGGCCAGAGCCAAAACCAAGATCAAAATGGTCAAAGCCGCCAGGGTTAAGGTGGTGTTAAAAATCCGGTCTTTGTTAAGTTGTTTTATCAAGGGAGATCCTCATGACAGTGGTGTTGATATTCATCGAATGACCGGATGCTTTTAAAAACCGGTTGTGGAGTTCACCGTTCACGGTTCACGGTTAAAGAAAAAGCTTAACTGTCTTTCTTTGTTAACCGTGAACCGTGAACTTGGAACTCCGGATGATGTTCCTCATCATCCGATCACTTGAACCTTTCCTTATTTACTTTATCAACGGCTGCCCGTTATAGGTCGCGCTCTTGATGATGGCTTCGGCTTTTTTCACGGTCTCGGCCGAGAGCGGAGCGTACAACAGTTGGGGTGCAAATTTCTGACCGTCGCGGACCATCCATTGAAACAATTTGATCAATTCCAGGGCCCGGACCTGGTCGCGATTCTTATAATTTTGCTCTTTGTAAAAAACGACCCAGGTGAAAGAACCGATCGGGTAACCCTCTTTGGCGGCCGTATCGGTGAGGCTGACCCGCGTATCGGCCGGCATGTCAACGTTGGCAGCCGCGGAAACGCTCTGCATGGACGCCTTGACAAACTCGCCGGATCTGTTGCGAATAAGGGCATAAGGCATCTTGTTTTGCTCGGCATAGGTCAATTCCACGTATCCGATCGCGCCGATGGTTTGTTTAACCAATTGGGCCACGCCCGGGTTGCCTTTGCCGCCGATGCCGGCCGGCCAATTGACCGCCTTGCCCGTGCCTACTTTGTCTTGCCATTCCTTGCTGACCTTGGACAGGTATTCGGTGAACACAAAAGAAGTGCCGCTGCCGTCGGAACGATGCACGACCATAATGGCGGTGGCGGGCAGTTTGACGTCCGGGTTCAAAGCCGCGATGCGGCCGTCGTTCCATTTGGTGATCTTGCCCAGAAAAATGTCGGCAATAACATCGGGCGTTAATTTAAGGTTCGGGTTGCCTTCCACATTATAGGTCACGACCACGGCCCCCAAACAGGTGGGGAAATGCAGGATCGCGGCATTATTAGGCGCTTTGGACATCTCCTCAGGAGTCATAAAAGCGTCGGTCCCGCCGAAATCCACGGTCTGCTGCAGCAATTGCTGAATACCGCCACCCGACCCGATACCCTGATAATTCACTTTATTGCCGGTTTGGTTGAAATAAGTGTCGAACATCTTTACATAAAACGGCTCCGGAAAAGTGGCGCCCGCGCCGGCCAATTCCTGCCCGGCCTGGACCGATGCACCAAAACCGATCACCAATCCGACCAACATCATCATACTTGCCAAATAACGAATCTTCATATTCATCCTCCTTAATTGATTATTTATCATCTTTTAACTTTTTGAGTAGCTTAATCAACGCGTATGAGGACAAAATAAAGAAAATGTTAATTTTTAGTTAATGAAAAGATGGGGTCGCTTATGAAAAGATATTAATTTGCATATATTAAAGCAATGCAAACTGCAAGTCAATAAATGTTGTTTGCTGATATCGGCGCTTTAACATTGAAAAGCGGCAAACCGGTCCGTGAATAAACACGGTTTGCCGCCTTTCGGGGGTAGGAGCCTGGTTTCCTCTTATTCAGGAAAGCGGGAAAACGATAAAAATAAAGCTTTGCTCAACAACCCGAATCACATCCGGGCGTGCAATGTCTGTGATGGTAGGTCTTGAGCTTTTTCCCAAACACTTAAAGGTAAATGTTCAAAACACCTTAATTCCTCGATAATCCGTTCAAGATTATTTTTACATTCCTCGGTAAACGGAAAATAGCGGCTCCGCAATTCCATAATGAACATTCCGGAATAAGCATCCATAAAAGCGCCCAGGATATCCCGAATCGGTATGCTTCCCCAATGGATCGGCATATGTGCGTCTCCGCGGCCAAAAGGGATCAAATGAGTCTGGGTTTTTTCATTGGGATAAACCGCCCGGCCGAAATTGTCATGCACATGCACATGAAAAATAAAATCGCGGATTGTTTGAACCGCTTCAATCAGATTAAAATGATAGAATTGAGCCGCCATGTTGAGATGGCCGATATCCAGGGCGATTTTGACGTTATTCCGGTCGCTCAGAACAACCTGATTCTTAAGCATTTCGATCTGTTCGCCGTAACAATAGGGGCTATAATGCAAATAAGGCCGGGCGTTTTCGATACAGATCATGATCTGGGGAAATTCGTCCGCGAGCCGAACCAGGTAATTCCGTTCCTGTTCCAGGAGCTTTTGGGCTTGAACTTTGGAAACATCATGATGGCCGGGAATCGGAAAGATTTCTTCAGGGATAAAACGCCCCGCATGATAAACCAAAATCCCGGCGCCGACCGCGGCCGCGAATTCGAGGCCGGCTCTGAAAACGGAATAATGCAATTCCGGATCCTGTTGGTCCATGAGATTCAAAGGATTCGGGCTGTGTACCGAATACTCAAAATTAAAATCCCGCAAGATCGACAAGATGTTTTGTAAACTGACCTTATCGATCAAACCGTTTTTAATGACATCCAGCCCATGCACCGGCAGTTCAACCGCTTCGATGCCGATTTGGCTGAAATACTTTAAATCGTCTCGGAACGCTTTCACGCCGCCGTCTACCCGCACCTCATCGATTTTACAACCTATTTTTTGCATCGCAAACCTCCTTTAAACCTATTAAAAAATTTCTTGACCGTTGCGCCAAACTTTTTTGACCACCGGAAGGCCTTGCTCGACCTTTACCCGGATCAGGTCGGCCCTCCGTCCTTTTTCAATTGCGCCCCGATCGGTTAAGTGCACGACTCGCGCCGGATTGCATGTAGACAAAGCAGTCGCTTCATGCAGCGGCATGGATAATTTTTCGTGCAATAAAAAAATTCCTTGCAGGATGCTGCCGGGTACGTAATCCGAGGAAAGGATGTTCAAACATCGCGTTTCTCCCAATTCCAAGGCCGAAACATTGCCGGAATGCGATCCGCCGATTACCAGATTCGGCGCGCCGGCTAATACGTCCATGCCGAGCAAACGAGCGGTCTTGGCCGCTTCTAAAGTCGTCGGAAACTCGCTTATGACTATGCCGTCGCGGGCCGCTTCCACCACATGTTCCACCGTCGCGTCGTCATGACTGGCGATCGGATACCCGAAGGATCGACAGATTTGAACCAGTTCCTTACGATGCTTTTCCGCGTAAGTTTTTTGATACTCCAATCTTGTGATCATGATCTGATCGATGCGTTCCTGCTTGAATCCGTATTGTATTTGAAGATATTCTTCTAATTTCTCGACGCGGGCGTACTGACGCTGTCCCGGTGTATGGTCCATCAAAGAAACCAGTTTTACAAGCGGATTATTTATAAAATTCATGAAAAGATCGATGACATGGGGATAGGCAATTTCGCAACGCATATGTAAAAAATGTTCGCAGCGCAGCAGGCCTTTGGCTTGGGTCGTTTGAATCGCCTCGGCCATGTCCTGAAGACATTCGAGACGCATACTGTTATCGGCCGTGTCGCCGACCGATAGGGCGTCGAACACCGTGGTAATGCCGGCAGCCGCCAAGGCGGCATCATGCGCCACCGCTGCCGCTCCGGAAGGCCAGCGCACGCCCGGCCGCGGGGCATAATGCTTTTCGAGATTGTCGGTGTGCAGTTCGATTAGCCCGGGCAGCAGATAATCTCCTTCCAGGTCGAGCGCTTCCGGCACTCGGCTGTCTTCAACTTCCATGTCCTGAATCCGGCCTTCCCGTATTCGCACGGTGCCCGGCCAAACCGCTTCGGGCGTGACGATCCGCGCATTGGTAAGAATCGTTTCCTTTTTCATGCCGCGCCTGTTTCGCCAAAAATTTCGAAAACCCGGTCCGCGACTTTGCATCGGACCTCTTCGTCATGAAACACCCCCACCACGGCCGTGCCGCGCGCTTTGGCTTCGGAAATCAATTCGACCACCGCCCGGCGGTTCACGGCATCCAGGGCCGCGGTCGGTTCGTCCAAAAGCAGAACCGGATAACGCGCGATGAAACAACGCGCGATATTGATGCGTTGTTGTTCTCCGCCCGAAAAGGTGGTGGGGGAAATATTCCATAAGCGCGACGGGATGTGGAGTTTTAAGAGCAGTTCGCGAGCGCGTTCGCCGGCTTCTTCGATCGCCATGCCGGCGGAGAGCAGCGGCTCCATGACCACGCGCAAAGCCGGCACGCGCGGGATGACCCGCAGAAACTGGCTTACGTAGCCCAGGGTTTGTTTGCGCATTTCCAAAATTTTACGCAAATCCGCCCGAGCCAGATCCACCCGCCCCCCGTTATGCCGGATCAGAATTTCGCCCTTATCCGGTTTGTAGTTGGCGTAAAGCAGGCGCAGCAGCGTGCTTTTGCCCGTACCGGAAGGACCGTTTAAAACCAAACATTCCCCGGCCTGCGCGTTCAAATGAATATCGCGCAGCACGGATAAATGCACCCCGCCCTGCAAATGCAACACAAAATTTTTCTCCAGACCATTCACCGCGATCATGGGTTCCATTATTTTTTCTCCAACTTCTTCATCCTGACTCCGGCTTTTGCCGCTTGAGCGGCTGCAAACTAAAACACACGCGAACCTTTTTAAAATCGCGATCCCTATCTTACCTACGGTTGAATCACCGATGAAACCAACAATTGCGTATAGGGCTGCTGCGGATCGTCCAGGACTTGATCGGTCAACCCGGCTTCCACGACTTCTCCCTGGCGCATGACCATGACTTTATGGGCCAGCAAACGCACGATGGCGAGGTCGTGGGTGACGATAATCAAGGAGAGCTCCAATTCGGAAACCAGATTCCGCAATAAATCCAGCAACCGCGCCTGGACCGAAACGTCCAAGCCGCCGGTCGGTTCATCCATTAGAACCAAACGGGGACGCGTGACCAAATTGCGGGCGATTTGCAGGCGCTGCAGCATGCCGCCCGAAAAAGCTTGGGGAAAATCGTCCACCCGGTCCGCGTCGATCTCGACCTTTTCGAGCCACTTCAACACTTCCGCGCGGATGCGGCCGTAATGCCGCTCGCCCAGGGCCATGAGGCGTTCGCCCACATTGGCGCCGGCGCTCACCCGCATGCGCAAACCGTCGCGGGGGTTTTGGTGGACCATGCCCCATTGGGTGCGTAAAAAATACCTTCTTTGCGGCTCGGAGATCTCGTTAAAAGGGATCACCCCGTTGGCTCCGCTGTCGTATTGCACCCTTCCGCCGGATGCCGGCCATTGCCCGGCCAGTGTGTTTAGCAATGTGGTTTTACCGGATCCCGACTCGCCCACAATGCCCAACACTTCGCCGGGCCAAAGCGTAAAGGAAACGTCGCGACAACCCGCGCGGGTTCCGAAAAACTTGCTTACCTGTTGGGCCTGTAAAATAGGCTTTTCCATTAAAGAGGCCATGTTTATTGCTCCTTACGCAATTTAGCCGCGGCCAAAGGCACCATGCCCGCGGAAGGGTTTTTATGACCCGCGTTCCGGCGCTGCCGGCAGTAATCCGTATCGGAGCAGACATACAGGCGCGTGCCCTGATCGTCCGTGATGATTTCATCCAGATAACTCCGGTCCGCGCCGCATAAAGCGCAGGCTTGTTCCAGGTATTCGACGCTAAACGGGTAATCCTCGAAATCCAGGCTTTTAACCTCGGTATAGGGCGGAACCGCGTAAATTCGTTTTTCGCGTCCGGCGCCGAAAAGCTGCAGGGCGGGCATGCGATGCAGCTTGGGATTATCGAATTTCGGAATCGGCGAAGGACTCATCAAATAACGGCCGTTAACCAGCACCGGATAACCATAGGCTGTGGCAATCCGGCCATGCATGGCGACATCTTCATACAGCTTGACATGCATCAGGCCGTATTCGCTCAAGGCATGCATCTTGCGGGTCTCGGTTTCGCGCGGCTCCAGAAAGCGCAACGGTTCCGGAATCGGGACTTGATAGACTATAATTTGACCCGGCTTCAAAGGGGTCTCCGGAATGCGGTGCCGGGTCTGAATCAAACTGGCTTCGGACGTTCTTTCCGTGGTGCGTACATCACTGGTTTTGGCGAAAAATTGGCGAATGCTCACCGCATTGGTGGTGTCGTCCGAACCCTGGTCGATGACTTTCAGCACGTCTTCCGGCCCGATCAAAGCGGCCGTGATCTGAATGCCGCCCGTGCCCCAACCGTAAGGCAGCGGCATCTCGCGGCTGCCGAACGGCACCTGATGCCCCGGAATAGCCACTGCTTTCAGAATGGCGCGCCGGATCATGCGCTTGGTGCCTTCATCCAGATAGGCGAAATTATAACCAGCTATTCGTGCGCTATCGGTGTATGCTTTTGGTGTCAAAGGCAATAACTTTTTTTTCATTTAGGCGCCTGTCCTCGAACCCTATCGACAAAAAATTGTCGATAAGAAAATAGTTTTAACAATCAATCCCTTGGTATCATGCGGATTTATTCCGGCGCTTTGGCCGGAATTCATGTTTTATTGATCCCATGCTTTTCGGGATCAATAAAACATTTAGCTTCTTCTTTCTTATCAAAACGGCCGCGTAAGTTCCGAATCAGCGACATCTCGGATTGAAAATCCACATAATGCGGAAGTTTCAAATGCTCCACAAACCCGGACGCTTCCACGTTATCGCTGTGGCTGAGCACGAATTCTTCATCCTGGGCCGGCGCATCGCAAGCCTCGTCCAATTCACGGCAGCGCAAGGCCCGGTCCACCACGGCCATGGACATGGCTTTTCTTTCGCAGGCGCCGAAACAAAGGCCGTAACCGCGCGTAAAAGTCGGCGCCTGGGTCTGCGATCCTTTGAATTGATTGACCATCTGGCATTCGGTAACCATGATTTCGCCTATGTCGATCGCAAAGCCCAATTCTTCCGGCACGATTTCGACCGCAACCCGGCCGATTCTGATCTCGCCCACAAAAGGATGATTCTTCCCAAACCCGCGCTGGGTGGAATAGGCCAAGCTCAACAGAAAGCCCTCATCCCCGCGCGCCAGGTTCTGAAGACGCAGATCGCGCGCGGCCGGTATTTGCAGGGGTTGACGGGTCAAATCCCCCACCGCGTCGCTGTCATCGTCTGCGTTCTCTTCTTCAATAAGCCCTTCACGGCTTAAAAATCCGGTGACTCTGGGGATGTTTTCCGTCAACCCGGATCCGATTTCGTCGGCGTTGGCCTGCGGCTCTTCAGCGGCATTGTCGGACAGCAGGGAAAAATCGAGCAAACGATGCGTGTAATCGTAAGTCGGCCCCAGGATCTGACCGCCCGGCAAGTCTTTAAAAGTGGCGGAAATACGCCGTCGCAGATGCATGCACGATGTGTCCAGAGGCCGGGAATAACCGAAACGCGTCAGGGTGTTGCGAAAAGCGCGCAACAGAAAGACTGCCTCGATCAGATCGCCCGAGGCTTGTTTGAAAGCCAGGGCCGCCAATTCCGGATCGTAAAGGGAGCCCTCGGCCATGACCCGCGCCACGACCAGCGGCAGTTGATTTTGAATCTGTCCCACGGTCATTTCCAATACGGATAGATCGCCGCGCCGCTTCTCCTCTAAGAGCAGATGAGCGTTCGCGATCGCTTGTTCTCCGCCTTTAACCGCTACATACATAACTTATACTCCCGCTTTCACGCTGCGCGGCAAAGCCGCCAGGATCGTATCGCTGGTGAAAAGCACATCCAACCCCAAAGGAAAGAGCCGGTGATTCAGGTCCCAATAGCTCCAGAAAGCCTCGGTTAAATCCGGGATGCTCAACTGCGCAACGGATTCGATGCCGGGGCCCCGCAATTGCCGGATGCGGCCCGCTTCGAAAGAAGAGACCTGCAGAATCAGGGTAGTGGAATTTTCCGGGAATTCATCCTGACCGATATTGAATTGTTCCAGCACGGGCGTCGTGACTTTATTGCAAAACACGGCAAAACGAGCCTGACCCGGCGCGTCCGTCAACGGACATCCGCAATGAAAAGTGAGCCAATCCGCGATATCCGGATTTCCGGCGCAATCCATCCACACCGGCGTTTCATAATCCAGCAAAGACAAACAAACCGCGGCCGTGGCCCGGTTTAACGGCCAAGGCACTTTAAGTTCCTGCCCCACGACGACCGTGGCGCCGGGATGGGCCATGGCGTCCAGAACGCGTCTAAAGGTGTACTGACTGTCGAGCACCGGGTCCTGAAATCCCGGCAGCAAAGTCGTAGTATTGCGGTTCTCCATCAACATCGTTTTCAATCTCCTCTTAGCATGGTAAAAAACTCCACTTTAGTGGCCGCCACCTTGCGGGCCTCTTGTTTTTGCTCCTGCGCTTGAACGGCTTCCAGGGGGTCGATGATTTCGCTCTTCAGCCGGGCGTACTGCCCGCTGTTTTGCAGTAAGGCGTCGAACAGAGCCGCCAATTCGGCCTGACGCCGGCTGCGCCCCATGACATAAGCCGTGCCGATCGCGCCTTGCTCCACCTGTACCGCACAGCGCGTGACCGTCACTTCTCCCAAATTGAAGCGTACACCCGTGCCGCCCGCGCGGCCCCGCACCATGATCAGCCCGGTTTCCGGGGCCCGTAAAAAACGGTACTTGGGTTTGTCCTTACAAAAACGCCAGGCTTTTTCCAATTCCTCGGGGCCGGTTTTGGCCAATACGGCCATCCAGTGTTGCCGGGCCGTATGGTTTGGTTTTCGATTTTCCGTATCAGCGATCATATTTTTCCGTAAAACCCTCCGCATTCAGAGAACGAAAATCGGGAAT
>RPPU01000091.1 GCA_003819975.1 Desulfobacteraceae bacterium | reverse complement strand
GTAGGAACATGATTCCACAATCCTGTCTTCTTATTGAAACGAAAAAGTTTCCCATCCTCGATGGCGAGAAGGATGAGATTACGAATGAAAACATGTACGGCAAAGCACTGTGCAAGTACCTCGAAGCACAACTGCCCTCAATTGGGATCAATGTGCCATTTTACTGTAATGAAGACTGGGGTTGGTGGCTTGAGACGGATCGTAATGGTTTCAAAATGGCCCTCTGCATATACTCCGATCCGGACGCCAATCCTAACCCTGAGAGGTATGCGATTTTGCCGTCGATCCAAAATGGGAAAAAATGGTCTTGGTCGAAATTCAGATCAATAGATAACTCGAAAAACGTGTTGGAGACCATTGGAGCAGTTGAAAAGCTCTTCAAGAACGATAGCGACATTCGCGTGGTCACTCGACATGACGACTATCCGTTCTGAAATGAAACCACCCAACAAGCCATTCCAGCGGATCGCGGCAAAAATCGCCGCTCCCGCTGAATGGCGACGTTAACTCGGAAAAAAGAAAATGAGATTAAGAGAGATAGAGAAAAAGGACATCGACGATATATTAAGAATTAGGGTGTCTACGAAAGAAAATCACTTCAGCATGAAAGATCTCGCGGAAGTTGGGGTAACGCCGGAATCGGTTTCTATGTGGTTGGATGGATCCGTTGTAGGATGGTTGTGCGAAGTATCCGATAAACCAGTTGGCTTTGCTATGGCTGACAGCAAAACCGCGGAAATAATCGTCGTTGCATGTTATCCGGAGTACGAACGAAGAGGTATCGGTAAAAAGTTGATGCAGAAGCTTCACGAATGGCTGTGGTCGTTTGAACACGAAGAAATTTGGTTGTGGTCGAATCCCGATTCCAGTGTTCGGGCACATGGTTTCTATCGAAAATTAGGATACAGACCGACAGGTGAAACAAAGGGCAACAACGAGATGTTGAAGCTAAAGAAAATACAGAGTTAACAAACCGCTGGAAGCGACGGCAAACCCACCGCTTCGCTGGCGGGTTACCGCACTTCAGCGGAGCGTTATGTCTGAAGGCAACTATGTATAAGAAATTTACCGTAGATTTACCGAGAGGCTGGAAGGTAACTTTCGATAGGATTACCGACCAACCTCCATTCGACAAAAATGGCCAACGGGACTACGATGTATCTGAAGGCTTGTTTCAGGCAGAGCTGGAACAGACAGAAGGTAAACCTCTTATTGTCGACATCGGATTTTATCAGGCAGTATATAAGGTTTACCTTGTGCTTGCGGACAATTGGGATAAACCGATAGAAGTTGTTTCTTGTGATACAGCTATAGATGCTGTTGCAATTGCAAAAAAATTAACAAGTGAGAGGACATAATCCGTCACTCCACCGGACGGCTTACAGCCGCCGATGATGCCATCGTGTGTGCCAGGCATGGCACGTAATTAGCGGGGGTGAAAATCCACGTACCAGGTTTTTGCTGAGCCGAAGATTAGGAGAAGGACAAGGGCGTCATCGTGAGATGGGGGCTGAAGGAAATCCAATACAAAAATGTAGGACGACGGAGGAACAAATGAAAAAAATCACGTACTTTCTCATTGCGGCTGCAATATTTATTTCCGCTATGACTGCACAGGAGATTCCTCCAGGTGTCCGTTATATCAAGGCATCAGATGAACTTAATGGAAAAGCATTGAAAAAGCTGGAGACCATTTTTTGCCAAAATCCCATCAAATTGAACACTCTCTTTGGTTCCAAAGTCGTCTGTGGGCCTCAACCTTGGCTCACTCTGAAAAAAGAGAATCCACTTAAAGACATGAACATAACACCGGCAAATATTTTTGTGCCGAAAAGCACTGGAGGTGCGCAGAAATTTGAAGGAGCGCTATTTCAGAGCAAAACAGAAATTACTGCATTCTGCACAAGCATGGAAAAATATCTTGAGGCAGACGGCAGTGCCTTTAAAATCCGCAAGCCCAATTCTATCGAGCTTCAAATATACTGGGCCATGATTCCATACGATATTACGGAACCTATATTCGTTGCCGATAATAAAAATCACAAACTACTTATGCATTTTCTTGAAGACGGTGAGACCGTGCTTTGGATCGGCGATTTTAATAAGATGCACATAAAAAACTAACACAGTAAATAAAAGGTTCCAGCGGATCGCAAAAAGCTGCGCTTTGGCGTTCGGCATGAATGTGGTTCATGGCCTCGACCGATTTGGTGGTGATTACCGACGATATTTCAAAAAGATGATTAACTCTGAATAGCGCCCGTTTAAATTTTCATGCCTTTTCGTGTGTACACAATTTTGTGCTGCTTAAAATAGTTTCGTGGTAAAAATTTTCCTCTTCCTCCATTTCAGATGGTAATCACTTTATCCGCCACCTGCATGGCGGTCACGATGTCGAGCATGTTGGTGATTTCGCCCACTTGTTTTTTTTCAAGCAATTGGAAATGGTTCAGGCAGGTGCCGCAGACCAGGATGGGCACGCCGGTTTGGGCCAAGTCCCGGAGCAGGGGCACGGCTTCAGAGCCTTCGATCGTGAGTTTGATGGCGTTGTTGATCAGCATCAGACGCCAGAGTTCGGGGCCCATTTCCTTGAGGGTTTTGAGAAAGCCTTGCATGAGTTTGGCGCCCAGGACGTCGTCGCCGCGGCCCATGCAGTCGGAAGTAATGAGGACCATGATTTTTTGGTGTTCATCCGATGCGGGCATGGCTTCGCAAGAGCAGGAAGTACCGGCCGGTTTTTTGCCGGTCACTTCGAAATTGGGACCTTTTTTCTCGGCCGAGGCCTGAAAACCCTGGGATTGGAGAAAGCGGCTTACGTTTTGTTTGGCGGCTTCGTTGTCGACCAGGATTTTGAGTTCAACCGGGTTTTCTTTTTCGATCAGTTGTTTGGTTCTGAGTACGGGCTCGGGGCAGGCCAGCCCCAGGCAGTCGATTTGTTTCATGATTTTTCTCCTTTGAAAATTTTATTCACCACAGAGGCACAGAGTACACAGAGTTGAAGAGATTTCTTTTTCCCCTGCTGTTGAGAGGTCAGCAGGAGAAAATATCTCAGTGACTGCATTACGTGGTAATGTTGTTATGCCCATAAGAGTTATGCCAAATATATCGAGAACAGATTTGCTTTTCACTTTTCCTCCTTCTCAAGGAAAAGTGAAAAAATAAAAAAATCTCTGCGAACTCTGTGCCTCTGTGGTGAATATGATTTCATTTCTTTTCATTCATCGCCGCGATCCAGGCCGCGCCGAGGGCGCCGGTCATCTGCGGCTCTTCAGGCACCAGGACCGCGTTGGCGATCATTCTTTCCAAGAGTTGATGGACGCAAACATTGCGCGCGACCCCGCCGGCGAAAAACAATGGCTGGTGCAGACCAACCCGTTTGATCATAGCCAGCGCTCTTTTCACAATCGTTTGATGCAGCGCCTGAGCGATGTTTTCCCGTTTTTCGTTGCGTGCGATCAGCGAGATCACTTCCGATTCCGCAAATACCGTGCACATGCTGTTGATGGCTAACGCGCCCTTGCCCTGCAAGGCGGCCGGGCCGAACTGCTCCATGGAATAACCCAGGGCATGAGCCATGATCTCCAAAAATTTGCCGGTGCCGGCGGCGCAGCGGTCGTTCATTTCGAATTTAAGTATATTTCCGGCTTGGTCCAGGCTGATGGCCTTGGAATCCTGGCCGCCGATATCCAGGATGGCGCGGGCTTCCGGAAAAATCGATCTGGCGCCGACCGCATAGGCTTTAATCTCCGTGACCGTGGCGGCGCCGAACGCATCGGCGGCCAAATGGCGGCCGTAGCCGGTGGCCATGAGACGGTCGTGTTTTACACCGTCAAGAAGCGTCTGAGCCTGTTTTAAAGGATCAAATCCGGTGTCGGCTTGTTTGGATTCCACTACTTTACCATCTTCGATAATAACCAGTTCAATGGTTCGTGAGCCGATGTCAAGGCCTGCATATTTCATTTTTATTCCTTAGTTCATAGTTCAGAGTTCACGGTTCAACGGTTAGAATTTTAAAAAACCCCAAAATCGTTTTAGAAAATTTTTTAAGTCTACCATAAAAATATAAACCGTTTAGTTGGTTTCTCTTTTAAAATCCGCTTCCTGCGGTTTTTTATATAAAATAACTCCGCTGTTTTTGAGCGGAGTTATTTTATCACCATTTCAAGAAACGCCTCGATCCTGACCCGCAAGGTCTCGGTGTCGGCTTCGCTGAAATCGGTTTCAAGGTGCAGGAAGGGCAGGCGATGCTTTTCCTGCACGAATTTTCCGATGTTATAAGACTCGACATTATAAGTATGGCAGGCCTGCCAAGTAAGATCCACCACGCCGTCCACGGAAAATTCCTTGATCAGCCGGTCCAGTAAATCCAAGCGGCCCTGATTGGGCGACATGACCGAGCAAGGCGTGCTCAAGTATTGTTCCGCAATGGCTTGCAGGGGATCAATGGTTTCATCGATCTGAAAAACTTTTTTATAACCGCTGCAACTTTCAAAGCAAACCACATTGCCGCCGGCTGCTTCGAGTAGTTTTATGACCTTGTCCGAGCCTAAACCAACCGGCACCCCGGTTAAGAGTATCCGCGGTGCATGCGGAGAAAATGGGTGCATGCCTTGGGAAGCATCATTGCGGATCTCAGCCGCAATTTCATGGATTAAGCGAATGCCTTGCGCTTTGTCGGCGAAAAAACCGGTACGGAACAGAATAGTTAAAAGATCCATTCCGCTGATCGGTGACGGCTTGATTTTGGCAAGATCCATCAGAGCTTTTTGCGCCAGGCGTTCTTGGTTCATAAGCCGGATGGCGGCTGAAAGCTTGGCATCGGTTATGGAAACCCCGGTTTGGCGTTCGATGAATCCTTTACATTTTTTAACTTCTTCAAGCCAAAAGGGCAGAGCGCTGGAGGGGTCTTGATTCTGCGGCAGCTGCAAGACATGCAGGGGTTTGAAAGCGGAGAGTAGTTCATACATCTTTTTTTTCCCGTCGCAGGTGGTGTCGGCCACCAGGAAATCCGAGAAACGGAAATAGGGACAAGTGCCGGTAGCGGCAAATCCGTAACTGCTTTTGATTAGGGGACACAAATTCCGGGGCAGGACTTCTTCGGCTGCCTGAATCGGATCGTTGCGCGTGCCGCAAAGCGGCAAAGGGATCGCCCCGGCGGCCACGGCCAGTTCAGCCGGAGAATATAAGCAATATAATCCGATTACTTTTTTGCCTTTTTCCTTGGCCTCTTCGATGTCGATCAGGTTTTGTTCCACCATCTGCTGTAATTTATTTTGAATTTCCGTTTTCATATCGGTGTTCTCGCTTTCGAGATGGTTTTTAGATATAACGGCTTAATCTAATAATTCCGATATGTCAAACAGGAAATTCCGATACATAAATCTGAAAATTAAGGTTCTTCCGATGGATAGCGCTGACGGAGGGCGGGTTACAGAGAGCGAACAATCGGGATGCAGTAAAAAATTGATAAACAGATTGAAACTTGACTTTTATAATGCATGTAATTACAATGTATGCACCTATGACCAAGGAGGAAAAAATGAGAGCGCGTATTATTAAAATAGGCAATTCCCAGGGAATTAGAATTCCAAAACCATTACTTGATCAAACCGGTATTACGGATGATGTCGAGCTTGAAGTGGAAAAAACCCAAATCATTATTCGTCCAATCTTCAGTCCAAGGCTTGGTTGGGATGAGGCGTTCAGGAAAATGGCCCAAAAAGGCGATGATATCTTAATAGACGGAAACGACCCTATTTCAAATTCGTGGGATGAAGAGGAATGGCAATGGCAGTGAATCGATTCGATATCTATCTGATCAATCTTGATCCTACGGTCGGCGCGGAAATACGGAAAACACGACCTTGTGTGATTATTTCACCGGACGAGATGAATAAATTCATAAGCACCGTCATCGTTGCTCCAATGACAACCGCGAGGAAAGAATATCCGACACGAATAGCATGCGAATTCATGAAAAAAAAGGGGCAAATTGTATTGGATCAGATCCGAACAATAGACAAAACCAGACTTGTAAAAAATCTCGGTACGCTTGATTCCGAAACCCAGTTAAAAGTGATTTCAGTTTTACAACAGCTATTTGCTTTTTAATATGTGTATTTTCATATTGAAGCGCTATTCAGAGAGTTTAAAATACGATTCAAAGAGGTTTGACACCAGAAAGAAATCAGATTCAAACCCCATAGGCAAAAACGCGAAGCGGTTTAGTCCAACAAATTGTCTGCTGAATCCCTCTGCGCGTTGACTCAGCATACAATATTAATCGTTCGGCCGCCCACCGCAATCGAAGAAACGCGCAAGGTAAGCAAAGATGACAGCAACGATTAAATTTCCACGATTGTCATTTGACTGGAACATAACCCCACAACAGTTTATCAATTTTTGGAGCAATTTTTACAACTATCCACAGGAACATCTTTATCACGACAACATCAACAAAGGGACATTTTCGGCCAGCGATGTAGAGAATCTGTTCTTGTGGAAAAATGGAATGAAGTTGAGCGGTAAGAAGCTAAAGGCTTTACGAGAGATAACGCGCCATTTGGACGTCATCAACCGACTAAAAGCAGATTTCAGTCTTGACGCATTCCAAAACGTATTTGATAAAGTCACAACCATCTGGAAAATATTCTTGCTGCATATAACCTTGCCACAATGTTATCCCATCTTCGACCAGCATGTGTTTAGAGCGTTCCGTTTTTTGCGTTACAATAGCTTATCAGGTTCACCGACTGAACAGGTCTACTTACAAGAATATGTGTTATTTTTCGATACTATAGTAGAAACCTGTGGCACGTCGCGTAAAGAGACAGATGAAGCCTTAATGATGTTCGGCAAGTTTTTGAAAACACCTCATGGCGGCTCACTGTGCACACTACAAGCAAGCGTCTCGGCGGCAACGATTCAACAGGCCAAGCAAGACGCGGCCTAACACTGGGTCCAACCGACGCGCTTTTGCGCGCTGAACTCGTGAGGTGGTTCGCTATCGAGTTGCGCCAGTGAACGAAGCGCTGTCGACTAACCCCGCGCGCGGCTGAACCCTTGCCGTTCAACAGAGGAATTCATGCTTCATCCGAATCAATTTCAGGTCAATGAGGCCTGGCTCGTGTTCCAATTGAACGACGCGCCCATTTACACCGAATCGGACGGTGACTTTAACGTTATGGCCCTTATGGATGCGGCGAGTTGTTTTATTTTGCGGCTGCCAAGAAGAAATCTACAACTTCACATCAACGTTCTGCACCGGTATCCTCGAGCAGAAAATCGAGAAAAGCCTGACAGGGCGGGGAGACGGTGCGGCGGCGGTCGCAGATCAGGTAAAAGCTGCGGCCCAGGTCGAGGCCTTTGATCTTGAGGGCTTTAAGGCTGCCTTCGGCGAGTTCCGCGGCAACGGCGACCTTTGAGAGAATGGAAACGCCAAGACCCGACTTGATCCCTTGTTTCACGGCCGTGGAACTGCCGAGCCGGGCAACCACTTTCAAAGCCTCAGGCGATTTAAGGCGGCTCTTGGCAAGACTTTCGTTTACCATCCGGAGGGTGCCGGAACCGTTTTCTCTTGCGATAAAAGGCATTTGCACCAATTCCTTCAAGCCGATTTCCTTGAGACCGGCCCAGGCGTGTCCGGCCGGGACAGCCAGGACCAATTCGTCTTTCCAGAGTTCTTTGATTGCGAAATTGCGGTTCGAGGGTTTGGAACCGGTCACGGCCAGTTCGAGCCGGCCGTCCAGGACTTTGGTTTCGATTTCATCGGTGTCGGCAATCAGCAGGTTGACAAATATATCGGGGAATTGTCGGCTGAAGCGGCCGATGTGCTCGGGCAGGATATATTCACCCGGGATGGTGCTGCCGCCGATCTCGATTTGCCCCCCTTTATGGCCCAGAAAGGCTTCCAGTTCCAAGGCGATGTTTTTTTTCAGTTCGAGCAAATCCAGGGCGCGTCGATAAAGGAGCTCGCCGGCCTTGGTCAATGTCACTTGCCGGCCCTGGCGATCCAGAAGCCGAGTATTGACCATGTTTTCGAGGCTTGCGATTCTCTCGCTGACTGAAGCTTGGGCCAGGAAAACCTGCTTGGCAGCCTCGGAAAAACTGCCGGCTTCCGCCACCCGGCAGAATATCTCCAGTTGCCGAAAATCGAAATCAATGGAAGGTTTTGGGGTTTTCATTTTTCGGTCCGATTTTTGAGGTTTCTATTTTTTCCATGAACCTTTTAGCTCGCCCAGGTGACTGAATTCGTGTCATAATCGGAGACTTGGGTAGGCGATGAAGACCAGCCAGTCTCTTTGAGCTTGACACTTTATTTCAGTTATCCCTAAATTGGAATTTAATAGCAGACCAAACAGGAGGAAACAAGCATGAAGAAATCGAGTTTATTTATTTTACTGGTTTTTTTATGGGTTTTAGGGTCGGTTTTTTCAATTTGGGCTGTGGAATTTTCAGCCGATTCCTATCGATCCTTTATGGGGAAGAACAGTACGGGCAAGGTTTTTGTCAAAGGTCATTTGACGCGTATGGAGAGTAAGGAAGGCGGTCAGGATTCCATTATAATAACGGATCTAAAGAAAAAAACGACTTACATCCTTAATCCCAAGGACAAAACCTATATGGAAATGGCTTTATCGGGCCAAATGGCGGCTTCCGCGGCTGACCCTGAATTTCAGAAAGATTTTGGAACCTGGAAAGATCTGGGCACGGAAACCGTAAACGGTTATCTCTGCGATAAACGATTGTTCACTCCCAAAGATAAATCCTTGGGAATGAATCAATCAACCCAGTGGATCGCCAGAGAGATCAAGTATCCGATCAAATCGGTTACAAAAACCGCCCAGGGCGATATGACCATGGAATATAAAAATATCAAAACAGGCAATGTGTCCGATTCCGTATTTAAAATCCCGGCCGGTTATACCAAGATGGAAATTCCCGGTATGGGCGGAAAAGGAATGATCCCCGGTATGGGTAAAGTTCCGACCGCACCGGCAACGGAAGATGACGATTAAAATGACTTTAACCTGATTTCTTAAAATCAGTCATAAATTTTCCAAAAGCCATTCGGAAAAATAATCCGGGTGGCTTTTTTTTACACAATCGGGGACCGGTATGTTTTAAATTGACTTATTTCTTAACCTACTATAATTATTCGCCTTTATAAGGATATATAAACGGCGGTCGGGGTGCCCATGGTCTTGATGATCTGGGAAACAGATTTCGGAGATGTGCTGAAAAATCAATAGGGCCTTTTAATATTAGAAATAATATTACAAAATGAAACATTTTTTAGATACCAAAGTATTGTTAAAATGATTATATAGTTGGGTCTAAGGAAAATTTCCAGGAGGTAGACATGTCCCGGTTTCAAAAGAAAAATTTTGTTCATATTCTATTCGGTATTGTATTTATCCTTTTCATTTCCAATGTCAGCACAGCTCAAACTCAAGACAATATCTATACCTTGGACAAAAGCATCGCCGAAGCATTGGCCAATAGTTGGACCATCAAAGCCAAAAAAGAAAAGATCGAGCAGGCGAAATATTCTAAAAAACAAGCCGGGGCTGATTTTTATCCGACATTGAGCACTACTTATGGGTACACCCGATTGAGTGAAGTGAAGAAATCACAACCTCAAGATTACACCATCACATTCCCGGCGCCATTTGGTTCTGGTTCTATTTCCATTCCTGGTCAAGATCTTAACAGCCAAGATAATTATCAATGGAAAGTGAGTGTAAAGCAATCGCTTTTCACCGGTTTTGCATTAACCAGTTCTTATGAATTGGCGAAATTGGGGATTGATCAATCCCAGATTGATTTGGATCTGACGGAACTTGATTTGGCTCTGGAAGTGAAAGCCGGTTATTTCAACATCCTGAAAACGGATCGGGCTGTCGAAGTTTCCGGAAAAGCGGTTGAAAGCTTGAGTTCTCACCTGGAAGTCGCCCAAAGTTTTTATAAAGTCGGCATGAGCGCCGTCAACGACGTGCTTAAGGCCGAAGTGGAACTGGCCAATGCCCAACATGATCTCATCAAGGCGCAGAACGGAGCCAAGATCGCCCGGGCGGCCTTTAACAACCTTTTGGCCCGACCGATAGACGCTCCTTTAGCGGTTGAGGACATCCTAAGTTATCATCAAATCGAAAGTGATTTTTCGAGTAATCTGAAAAAAGCAATGGACCAACGGCCCGAGATCAAAACCTTGGACATCAATCTTCGGCAAGTGGAAAAACAAATAAAAATCGCCAAAAGCAAATACTATCCGGAAGTTTATGCCTCATATGACTATATTAAAGAAGGAGATCATCCCAATGTGACCGGCAGCGCTTTTCACGACGGCAACAGTTGGCAAGCCATGGTTGGGTTATCGTGGATTTTATGGGATTGGGGCAAAACCAGCAATTCAGTCCTAGAAAAAGAGAGTCTCAAGAAAGAATTGAGCGTCACACGGTCAAAAGCCGTTGATGGCCTGAATCTGAATATCAAACAAGCCATGCTGGATCTGGAAGCGGCGGATAAGAATATGGTTCCGACTCAAAAGGCGGTGGAACAAGCCGAAGAAAATTTAAGAGTCAGCCAGGAACGTTACAAAGCGCAGGTTACGACTTCGACCGAAGTATTGGATGCCCAGACTCTTTTGAATCAAGCCCGCATGAATTATTATAATGCTTTATATGACCATATTTTAGCCAAAGCCAAATTGCAGCGGGCCATCGGGGAGCGTTGAAAATAGTTTCGATTCAAAAATTCCGCAATGTGCAAAACCTCGCTGCCGGCCGGTAACGGCCGGCAGACTCATTCGGGGCAAACGGTCTGCCCGGTCCATCAATAAAAGATTCTTGATGTTTTTGAAAAAAAATGCTAACAGTCCTATGGATTTAGCCCGTTTTTTAACAGTGGCATTAGTAAAATCCTTTAGAGCGACATTAGCCGATGATCAATATTTATAACGTAACAAAAAGCTACGGTCAAAGTGCCGCCCTGAAAGATATCAACCTGGAAATACGCAAAGGCGAATTTGTCTTCATCACCGGACCGAGCGG
>RPPU01000090.1 GCA_003819975.1 Desulfobacteraceae bacterium | reverse complement strand
GATGCTGCGCGTATGGTCGTCATCCCCCAAAAAGTCGATCATATCGCCGAAGTCGACGTCGATCATGGAACCCAGGGAGGCAAAGGTACTGAAGCCGATGCCGGCTTCGACGCTCCACTTCAGGGTCGCGTCGCCCAGTTCCCCGCGCTGTTGAATAAACGCGATATTGCCCGGTTCCGGGTTTACCTTTAAGAAGCTTGTATTGAGTCCGATATCGGGCCGAATAATACCGATAGACCCCGGACCGATGATGCGCATGCCGAATTGACGGCTGATTTCAAGGATGCGGTTTTCCAACTGCCGGCCGGCTTCTCCGGTCTCGCTGAAACCGGCGGAAATAATCAAGGCGCCTTCCGTGCCGGTTTCCCCGCATTGTTTGATGATATCCGGCACCAGGACCGCCTTGACGGCGATCACGGCCAGATCAACGGATTCAGGCAGTGCATCTATGGTAGGATAACATTTTAACCCTTGCACCGACGATCTATGAGGATTAACCGGAAAAATCTTGCCCTTATATGAAGTTGTCAGATTATGCAGAATGTCATTGGGGATCGTCCCCATTTTTTCGGTCGCGCCGATCAGCGCCACCGCCCGCGGATTCAATATTTTTTTTAAATGACCCATCATTCACGACCTTTGTCGGATGGTTAATCCGTATTCATTTTGAACTCGTTACGAAAAGGGTTGGTCCCTCATCCCACAAGCAATTTTATGGCAATTGAGTGTATACTAACCTAAAAATCGGTGTTTTTCAATCTCAAATCGGCGGTTTCGCAAAAATCTGAACGTGATAGTTACGGCACTTCACGCGTTCAGAAGCTGTCTGGAAACTCCGGCACCCGATGGACGGGTCTATGAAGCGCCTTGTGGAGCGCCGCCAACTTTTCGGGCAGTGTCATCTCGGGCGTATAGACGCGTCCCGGAAAAAACGGGAATTGGTCAGGGTCGCCAAGATATGCGTGTGGCAATCGCAGGTACCAGGCGGTACGTCGAAGTTCACCGGCGTAAACGGCTGAGTCGCTTTGGCAAAGCCAGCTCGGGTGCTCATGTTGGCTCTATTGGCAAGGACTTCGGGTGCAATTTCACGTCGTGTTCGTATAGGTTTTCTCTTTTGGCGGTATCGAACCTCTGCCATATTCACCCTTTAATATTTAGTCAGAAGTTTACTCCGGAATCGCGCGATGCGATCTATGAACCTTCCCATTTGCAGAGAATCTCACGTACCGGCATGTCGACCTCATAGCGGGCCTCTTTGCGGTCCTGGCCGGAGGCCAAAAGTTCATCGTAGTTTGTTTCGCTATGCCGTATATGGGCGCTTACCGCAAGACGAACGGCATGGGGATCAAGCGCCTTTGCCGCCGCAGACCGGCCGACCCTGCCGCTGTATTTGAGACAGGCATGTTCAGCGATCGTATATTCTCTCTCGGGCGGTGCTCCTGGAAACAGCTCCCTGACGTAACGCGCAAAAATAGCTATGTATTCACGGTCGAGCTCGATGCGTCGCTCAGCCTCGCGATTGCGACGCCGGGATCGTGCGTCGGCATCCGCCAGGCACTCGACTTCGGCTCCGGCGAGCGCCGCTTCCTCTACCAAGAGCCCCTGGCGCTCGTATTGTTTCCGGTTGCGGCTCCACTTGAGGACGACAGCGGACAGAGTTGAGTGCTTGCGCGCGCGACGGGTGAGAGCGGCATCTCCTGTGGGCAGAAAAACGAGGTGGTCGAGATCGGCGCAGCAAAGACAGAAAGCGCGACCATCTTTCTCAAGCACGATCCAGGCTTTGGTTCCGAGGTTCTCATGACACTCGTCGCAAGTCGATTCTCGGTTAGAGATAAATACCTTCAGTTCCGGGGTCTTGTTTATGGGTATCGTAGACAACTCCCGTTGGAGTGGAATGCGCGGACGCGTCCGCGCTTTAAAAAGCGGCGACGTGTCGCCGCATTCCAAAATAAATCGAACCGCTTGACAATAACTCCGTGGTCATCCGCAGCTGTCTGTGGTTAATAGATATCGACTTATTTCCAAAGCTCGTCTCGCAACCCGGATGTCCGTTCCGTGCGCCGGCTGATGGCCAGCCGCAGAACTTCTTCCGGACCCCAGATCGTAACTTTATGCCTGGCGCGGGTGATGGCGGTGTAAATCAATTCGCGGGTCAAAACCGGCGCATCCCGATCCGGCAGAATCAAAAGCAGTTCATCGAATTCCGATCCCTGGCTTTTATGAACCGTCATGGCATAAAGGGTTTCATGTTCCGGTATGCGCAACGGATGAAACCTTTGTAGTTCGCCTTCCGCACCCGGAAAATAGACCCTGAGTTCTTGACCCGCTTTCGGATCCGGCCAAACTACCCCGCTATCGCCATTAAAAAGATTGAGATGATAGTCATTGCGCGTGACCAGGACCGGCCGGCCTTGGTACCACTTTTCTCCTGGCCGAGCCGGGCCTGAGCGGTTGAGCAAGGTTTCAATGGTTTGGTTCATAGCCGTGACCCCATAGGGCCCTTGGCGCAAGCCGCATAGAATCCGGAATTTTTCAAAGCGCTTAAAAAACTCCCGAGGTTCCGTGGCTTGGAAACATTCTTGAAAACGGTCTAAAATGTGAGTCTTCAAGGTGTGAGCCAGATCTTCCGGCCTGGGAAGGGGACGCCAGCAAACCTCGTCTTCTTTTTTGCTATTCTTTAAGATCGTCATAACTAGATCGGCGTTGCCCTCATTCACTGCCCGGCTCAGCGCGGCAATCTTGCTTTCTTGACTGAAACGGTAGCTTCTCCGCAATTGGGTCAGGCAATCCTGCAAACCCGGTAAAGCCGCACTCTCCTGACCCTCCTGAAGCTTATAGCCGGTTACTGCTTCCAGATCCAGACAATGTGCCTTGGAATAGTTATGACTCGCGCCGGTATCGCACATATCGCCGAACACCGCGCCCGCTTCCACTGAAGCCAATTGATCTTTGTCGCCCAGAACGATCAAACGGGCAGTCGGCGGCAAAGCTTGAACGAGTTTGGACATCAAAGCCAAATCCACCATGGAAGCTTCATCCAGGACCAGGATATCGAGCGGCAAAGGATTCTCCCGATTAAAACGAAAATAAGGCGAACCCGGAATCGTTTTCAATAACCGGTGAATGGTTTTGGCTTCATCGGGAACAAGTTGTTTGACGGATTCCGGGCAAGGTAAGTCGGTTTTAATTTTTTTGATGGTCTCTTGCAACCGGGCCGCGCCTTTACCGGTCGGCGCGGCCAGAGCGATGCGCAAAACCCGCTCCGCAGACTGTTCGATCAATAAAGCCAGAATTTTGGCTACGGTAAAAGTCTTGCCTGTGCCCGGTCCGCCGGAGATGATACTGAATCTTTTCCTGAGACAAGTAAAAGCGGCGATTTTTTGCCGGTTGATTTCCTTTTTATCATCCTCGGTAAAGTAACGAGAGAGCGCCGATTTCAGAAATTCCGGATCCATTGTTGGTTCCGTTTCTAGGAGGCGTTTGTGGATGGATTCGGATAACCGAGCCTGGTATTCCCAATAACGGTATAAATAGAGTCTATTTTCTCGATCCAGGATCAGCGGCTTGTATTGGCCCGGTTCGCCTACAACCGAAGAAGCTCGCAAAACCGACGTCCATTCAACTAATCCAGGTAAGGTAATTGAAACATCCTGATCTTTTTCCGCTGAAAAAGTACGACCGTCCCATTTTGATAAATCCAGACAGATGTGCCCTTCGCGGCGTTCTTTGCTGACCAAAGCCGCGGCCACGGAGATCCGCGGGTCCGCTTGACCCGACAAGCGCTGCATCAGGCGCGCGAAATGGAGGTCGATCGGCCGCAGCAGACCTTGTTCGTTAAGTTGTTTGATCAGATCTTCAAGCATATTTTAATTTTCACCACAGAGGAACAGAGTTCACAGAGATAATTTATTTTCTCCTTGCCGAAACAGTTTTGCGAATATTAAAACTGTTGTGTTGAGAGGACGGCAAGGAGAAAGAATCTCAGAATCAAAGTCACATTATTGTTTATAATGTTGTTTACAACTCGCTATTATACGCACTGAAATTCTTAGAAACTAGGTTTATTTGTCCTTTTCTTCCTCTCAAAGAAAAGGACAAAAAATCTCAACCTCTATGACCTCTGTGCCTCTGTGGTGAATCATCCTTCTTCAATCAACTTCTTACATAATTCCTCAATCAGTTCCCGTTTGGGCCGGTCATAAAACACACCATATTCTCCGCCCTTATCCGGGTCCATGCCGCGCACGAACAAATAATAAACCCCTCCGAAATGTTTCTCGTAATCATATTGGAACAAACGCAGCTTTAAATACTGATGCAGAGCCATTGTATAAAGATGATATTGCAGGAAATAAAAATGCTCGCTCATGGCTTCTAAAATGGATTCTTGATTATAATCCTCCACCCGGTCGCCAAGGTGGTTGGATTTCCAATCCGCCAGATAGAACCGACCCCGGCGTTCAAAAACCAGATCCATAAAACCTTTGAGATAGCCTTTGACCGGCGCGAAATTCAAGCGACCCATCTGTTCCGGTATATGCGCTGCCGGAGACAGATTGATATGCCGGCTGAACAACTCTGCCATTGATTCCGGTTCTGTAAACTGCAATGGAAAATAAAATTCCAGTTCATGGCGACGTTTGGTCTTTGCGATCGAATTCAGCCGCAGCTCGCCGTCCAATCCGGCCAATGGGAAATTTAAAACATTACGGCATATGGTTTGAATCATGGGTTCCCAATCAAGACCGAACCCATAAGCCTGGAGTGTTTCAGGTATCAGTCTATTGTTCGGGCGTTGATCCGTGCCGTCAAAATCCAAGTTCTCAAAAATCTTATGGATGCACTCCCCGGATCGAGTACCTTTGGGAAAAGCAAAAATCCCCCGGGGTTGCGCGCCGGTCGTTTCCAGAGGGCTGCCTGTTTGTTCATCCGTACCGACCGAGTCCAGGGCATCATGATCCGGTCTTTCGATCGTTTCCAAATGATGAGCACTCAGGCCTGAAAAGCTGGTGATGCGCCATTGCTTTTCGATTTCAGCGCCAAACATCCGCGCATTCAATTCGCTCCGGTCCGGTTGGGCAAAAGGATAATCCGGGCTTTTCTGCGCGGGCAAGTCCGCTATTGCCAAATCGCCGGAGCCTTGCTCCGCGAGTTTTTCCAACCTGCGATACAAAGCCGTGTCATCCAACTTACGGAACGTATCCCCCAGTTGGGTGAACAGGTCTTCGTGCGCATAGACCCGGGGACCGTGCAACAGATAAGCCGGAGCCGAGGTTTCGGCGTCCTTTAGCTTGCCCCAGACCAGAAAACATTGATCCCGGGCCCGGGTCAAAGCCACATAAAGCAGCCGCATATTTTCAGCCAGGGCTTCAACCTCGGCCAAACCGTGATGTTCTTCCAGATCTTCCGAGCCTAAATCCAGGACCATTTCATTATTATGCGGGTCATGAAAGATAAGAGGTTCGGCCCGGTTTTTCAGTTTGGAGCCGTCCCACAAGAACGGGCAGAAAACAATCGGATATTCCAGACCTTTGCTTTTATGAATGGTGACCAGCCTGACACTGCGGTCGTCGCGTTCCAGGCGTAACGGCTGCTCGGCGATTCCTATTCCTTTTTGAGCGCGCTGTTCGGCCAGCCATTTCAGCAGACCGGTCATGTTCATTTTTTGCGAAACCAGGGTTTGCTGCAACACTTCAACCAGATGCAGCAAATTGGTCACGCGGCGTTCGCCGTTAGGATAAGCTATCAGGCGGTCCAATACCTTGTTTTCAGAGGCCAAGGCGAAAAACATGCGTACAAAGCCCTGTTCTTCCCAAAGTGCGTGGTATTTCTTGAATGGGATCACCCGGTTTTCCCAAAGAGTTTCATCCGACAACAGGGTTTCAAGTTCTTCGGCGCTCAAACCGATCAGATCCGTGACCAAAGCGGCTTTGAGCGCGCGCGAATCGCCCGACGCCGCCACTCCGTTCAGGATCCGCTCCATCTCCAGAGCTTCCCAACTCTCAAACAGATTACCGCTGCTGTAAAGCACACTGGGCACCCGCAAGGCATTAAGGGCTTCCTGCATTTGCCGGGCTTCACTGTTACGCCGGACCAAAACCGCGATATCTTCGGCGCCTAGAGGCTTTTGATCGGTCGATTGTTCTTGCTTCTCAGCTTGGTTCAGCATACGGGCGATCTGGGCCGCCACACTGCGGGTGATCTGTTTTCTGGCCCGGCCTTTGGGGATCGGTTTGCCCTGGTATGCCCATTCATCGCTTTTCATGAACCAAATTTGCAAAGCCGCCGGTCGTCCCGTTGGATCCGCCTGTTCCCGCTTTTGCTGCCCAGAGGCCGGAAAAGAAGGCTGAAATCCGATTTGTTCGTACACAAAGGGATGCTCCCTGGCGCTGAAAAGGGTATTGACCGCCCGGATCAAGCCGGGTTGCGAACGCCAATTCTCCTGCAAGGTATAACGTTCCGGAATCTGCTCCACCGCGGCCAGATAGGTGAAAAGGTCCGCGCCCCTGAATCCATAGATCGCCTGTTTGGGGTCTCCGATGAGAAAAAGAGTGCTGTTGGGTCCATGAAAAATCCGTTTAAAAATATCGTATTGCACCGGATCCGTGTCCTGAAATTCATCGATCAGGGCTGCTTTGAATTTGCTCCGTAAAGCCCGGATCAGCAGGCCGGCGTTTGCTCCTTGCATGACTTTTTGAACCTTGCGCAGCAGATCGTCAAAAGACTGGAGATTTTTTTCCTGTTTGCGTTTGGCCAATTCAATGCGCAAATCCCGAAGTAATTCCAGTTTCAATCCCAGCATCCGTTCCGCAAAAACCTTAAGCAGTTCCTCCTGTTTTTCCAGTAGAACCTCGCAAATATTAAAAAAATTATGGGCCGGCGCGACCGTGCCCTTTTTGGCCGCTTGATTCAAACTGGTACGGGTGAATTTCTTGAACTCTTTGAACAGAAAAGGATGCGGGCGGTCCAGACTTAGAAAAGCGTCCAGATTTCGGATCCATAAAGGGATGGCCGCCGGTTTATATTGATTCTTATTGAGGCTATCCGAATTTAAAAGTAAACTTTCAATTTCCGTTCCGAATTTCAGCCATTCTTGTTTGACTTGTACCAGGGCCTTTGAAAAAGCTTTTTCCTGTGGGACCGTGTCTGCATCGATCGCTTGAGGAATAACCTTTAAATAGTCCTGGATATATCGATCATGGGTCAGATCGGAGAGTGTGTCCGGATTAATCCGGGTTTGGATGACATAATTGATAAAGAGTGCCGAAGCATTGTAAAACCGGCGCCGCCAAAAATCAGCCAGGATTTCCCGCTTTAGATCTTCCTGGTCTATGAGTAATTCCGTGTCGAAGAGCATCCCGCTCTCAAAGGCCTGCTCGTGCAGGATTCTTCTGCAGAAACCGTGGATCGTGAAAATGGCGGCCCGGTCAAAATCGTATAACGCTTCTTTTAAACGGGTCTTCGCTTGGTCCGGTTTAATAATCTTGGCGATCAGATCATTCAGAAACGGATCCGGGTGTTGACCCGTATTGAGCGCCTCCAGGGCGTCGTGCAATTTTTGGCGGATGCGGTCTTTTAATTCCGCGGTAGCCGCTTCGGTAAAAGTGACCACCAAAATCTGGTCCACAGCCAGGCGCTGCTCCAGAATCAGACGCAGGAAAAGACCGGTAATGGTATAAGTCTTACCGGTCCCGGCATTGGCCTCGATCAAGGTCGTGCCGTTCAGCGCGTGATTCAAGAGGTCAAATGTTTGCATGGTCTCTTTCATGAATTTTTCACCACAGAGGCACAGAGGGCACAGAGATTGTTTTATTTTTTGCTTTTTCTCTGAGAGGGAAAAAAAGCAAAATCAATCTGCTCTGTGAGACAACCGATACTCATTCTAAGCGTTTAAAGTCTGCAAGAAGTTATAGAGCTGCTTTTTCCCTGCCGGCCTCTCACCGGCAGGGAAAAAATAAATCTCTCTGTGACCTCTGTGCCTCTGTGGTGAATATTCTCCTATCCTTCCACTGTTAAAGAACCACTTTTTTCCTATGCTCCAGAAGCGGGCCGAAGACTTCCACGGCCAGGTCCTCGAATTCCCGGTCCAGCGGGTCTGTCTCCCCGAAGCAACGCGCGTAATACGGGTCCTGACGCTCGCCGGATCGATAATCGTCTTCTTCCCAGATATTACGGGCCCGGGAAAGAGCTTCTTCCCGGTCAAACCCCTTTTCTAAAACGGATTGGCCGTATTCAAAAGAAGTCTGCGGAAAAAAAAGCAAAGGTTTGCGCAGACCTTGCCGATATTTTTCCAAAATTCCGGTCAAGATTTCCCGGCTTTGTTCTACCGGAGCAAACCGATAGCCGATGCTTATCGTTTCCCGGTCTTTTTTCTCAAGCCCGAATAAATATGTTTGAACGGGATAAGCGCCTGTTTTGCATGCATTGAGAACCAGATGTTCGAGCCAAGCTTTCAAAAAATCAGAAATCTTGATAACGGCATAACGGTAACGCAATAAACCCTGATTATAAATTCCCTGGATTCGGCCCTGCACTTTGAAATCTCCAAGCATAAGCTCGATTGGCAACGGTTCCAAAGCCGGACCTTTTTGAAAAGGTTCGATATGCCGCGCAAACCGTTCAATCCCGTTTTGCAGATCATCATAGAGGCATTCGCCCAATACGCCCGGCGGCAATCGCCCGCCTGCTTTGGCCAGGCCCAATGCTTCCCGCATATCGCGCCCTGCCAGGCGCCGGTTAAGCAGATCCCGGGCTAACTGGTATTTCTCCAAACCCTTGAGTTCAAAAGCCTCTTCTTCTTCAAAAAGTTCGGTTTCATCATCCAGAAAAAGACCCAGTCTGCGGTTCAAAAGAAAGCGCGTCGGATGGCTGAAAAATTTAACAAGATCCTCCAGGTCCAGGAGCCTAAACTCCGCTTCCGGCTCGGTCAAGCCGCGGCTCAAAAAAGGCGGCACTTCTTTCCGTTCTCCCTGCCCGGCTCGGGCGATTTCAAGGTTTTCCAAGGAATAACTAAAGAGATTGGTCTCGGGTTGGAAATATTCGTTATGGAATGCCTGCAAACGGTGCTGCCGAATCAAATGCTCTCGGATCGATCGGTCCGGCGGATCAAAGCCGGCTTCCACATAATCCAGTAATTCATGAACCAATACCGAAGCCGGCAGCGCGGAATTGTCCTGGATGTTCCGGCCCACATAACTGATATATAAGATTTCGCGGGCCGACAGCATGGATTCCAGGAACAGATAACGGTCGTCATTACGCCGCGAACGATCGCCCGGACGCGGAAATTGGCCGATCAAATCGAAACTCAGAGGTTTGGTTTGCCGGGGATAAGCGTCATGACTCATGCCCAGCAGCGCAATCACCTTGAAGGGAATACTGCGCATGGGCAGCATGGTGCAAAAGGTAACCCCGCCGGTGATAAAACCGCGGCCGAAACTTTCCGTGCTGAAAATCTGCTCCAGATGCCATTTGACTGCTTTAAGATCGATTTCGGCATCAAAGACCGGCTTTTCCGGTTGGGCCATTTCCGCCAACTCATACAAAGCCTTGCGGATGGTTTGCATCTCCTGGGCCTGGTTTTCATCCGGACTGAAAAACGTATCGAGAACGCCATTGAGCGTTTGGGCCCAGAGCTCCAGATTTCGGGCCTGCTCCAGCCCTTTAACCTGTTCGAACAAACATTGCATGAACCCGCTGAACGCCCCGAGCACTTCGGCTTCTTCGCCTTCAATCCGGTCATAAGGCAGAATATCGGCGAATAATTCCTGTTCATTGCCCGGCAAGGCATAACCCAGCAACAAACGGTCCAGCCCGACTTGCCAACTGTTTTCCTCAAATTCGGGCAGCCCCAGGCGCGCCCGCTCGCCGGCGTTGACACCCCAGCGGATGCGGGTTTCTCCGATCCAGCGCCGGATCAGCGTCAAGCCCATGTCGCTCAACGCGAACTGCTTGCGGACGGCAACCGATTCCAGCAGAGCCAAGACCTGGGTTACGCCAAAGCGACTGCGGCAAAGATTGAGAATAGCCAAAAACGGCTCAATAATGCGGCCCTCCATGCGCTGGCTCTGATCCGCGATACTGAATGGCATCCAACGCGGGTCTTCTTTGGGGAGATCGAAAACCGCCTGGATATAGGGTGAATAAACCGTAATATCCGGCGCCATGACCAGGATTTCCCGGGGTGTGAGCCCGGGCACGGACTCGAAAAAATGCAGCAGATGATCGCGCAACACTTCCATCTCCCGCATGGGGCTGTGGCAGGAATGGATCTGGACGGAGCCATCATCCGCGGTCAATTTATTTTTGGCGCCGGGGGGGACGGAATGTTCGCGCAAATTTAAAATATCGGCTTGTAAACCGGTCAACAAGTTTCTTTGTTCCGGTTCTTCGAATTGAGACCATTCCTCATAATCAAATTCATGGAGCAATTCAAAAAAATCCCGGCCTAATGGACCCATGGAATTCAGCAGACTGTTGCCTTTTTCAAAATGCAATTCCCCGGACTCGGGCTTGGCTTGCTTGATCCGGGACATTTTTCGCTTGATTTCACGCGTGGAAAGAATATCGCCCCAGTATTCCCGGCAAGGATTCATAAGGTACAGGTTGACCTGAGTGGATTGAGCCAAAGCTTGAAGCATATGCAAATGAAACTTAGGCAAGGCCGAGATCCCGAAAACCGTGATGCGCTCGGGCAGCGCGACAGTTCCCCGGTCTTGCGCGACTTTGAGTTTTTCCAAGAATATCCGAGCCAGGGCCGCGCGATGGCGGTCCTGCCGGCCCTGGACCAGGTCGCGCCACAACCGGGCCTGCCAATGATCTTCCTTACCCTGTTCCCAAGCCAAAATCATCTCGGGCCTGAAAATCAAATACTGGTCAAAAGTGTCGGCGATACGACCGGCCAGTTGCAAGCGTTTGAGGTCATCGCCTTGCTCGGATAAATAACTTTGCAGGGCTTCGAAACCGGGTTTATCAGCCAGGGCGGGCAGCATTTGCATGAGCTGCCAGGTCAAAGTCTTGGGTTCAAAAGGCGCGGATGCGGTCAAATCCGGCATAAAGGCGCGGAACATCTCGGCGACAAAGGTATTGGGAAAAGGAAAACGGAAATTGGCGCAAATCCCATGAG
>RPPU01000089.1 GCA_003819975.1 Desulfobacteraceae bacterium | reverse complement strand
TCCGCCGCCGGGTCGCCAAAGATCGCACCGTGGTTCTCAACAGCAAGCTCTTCGAGGCGCCCGTGCCTTTGATCGGCAAACAGGTCTTATTGCTTTATCATGACGAAAGGCCGGATCAGGTCGAAATCTTTCACGAACAGCGTTCCCAAGGCTTTTTAAGCCCCGTGAATATTTACATCAACTCAAGGGTCAAACGCGATAAATCCCAGGGAACGGTCCTGGAGCCTCTGCAAAATCCCATTTATCAATATGACGGCGGTCAACTCTTTGGAAAGGAAAAATAAAAATGGAAAAAATGATGCGTACTTTTTTCGGCTTTAGAAAAGAGCCTTTTTCATCCGACTTGGCGCATGACGAAATCCTGAAAACCCCGGAACTCCTGGCGGTTCAGGAGCGTTTCAATTATGCTTTGTCCATCGGCGCCACGTCCCTTTTAACCGGCGAGATCGGCAGCGGTAAATCGACCGCCTTGCGTTATGCCATGGGAGGGCTTCATCCTTCCGAATATCTCCTCTTCTATATCACTGCCGCTTCCGGTTCCATTCTCGATCTTTATCGCCAAATCCTGAATGTCATGGGTATCCCCTGCACAGGTTCTTCCAGAGCGCTTATGACGGGCGTTATCAAAAAGGAAATAAAGGAGTTGACGATAGACAAAAAAATAAAACTGGCGCTCATCATCGACGAGGCTTCCTTGATGCGGATCGAGGTCTTTTCGGAACTCCACACCTTGACGCAGTTTCAGCAGGATTCCAAGCCCTATCTCCCCTTGATCCTGGCCGGCCAAGCGCATTTGATCGATAAGCTGATGTACCGCGCTTCCCTACCGTTGGCTTCCCGAATCGTAGCCCGGTCTCATTTGCAGGGGGTCAACAGGGAAGATATGGAGCAATACTTGATCCATCATCTCAAGGTGGCCGGCATTAAGAAAAATCTTTTCGATCCGGCGGCGGTTACGGCTATCCATCAGGGTTCGGGCGGTCTCTTCAGAAAAGCCAATCATTTGGCCAAGGGTGCTCTAATCGCGGCGGCCAAACAGCAGGCCCAGGTCGTCATGCCGGATCATGTCCGGATCGCTTCAACGGAAATCTTTTGAATGAAATAAAATAAGAGGCCAGCTAAACCGGCCTCTTATTGCTTTTAGACCCAATCCATATGAAAATCGTCACGAAAGTCTTCTTTGCTCGGTTCCTTTTAATTCGGAAATCTCGGTCCATTTATTGTGGAAATTAACGTATACGGGACGTAGTTGGCTAGGTTGACATGTTTTTTTAGTATAACCATAAACCAGAAACGATCAACCAGTAAACCAGGGGAAGCGGACTTCTTGCGCTATCTAATCATTTAACGATAGTTCAGAACGTTCCCAAGATCACGAATCAGTTAATATAGAATCTCCCAATCGGCCCATGTTCCGTATATCACAGATTGCCGCAGATAGCCGCCGACAAATGAGGCCTTTTTTGTTCCGACAATACGGGGAAATAAGAGCTTTATTTTTGCATAATCCAGAATTTATTTGCAAAAAAGGCCGCCTTATGGTCTTATTTGTGAAAAATAATTTTGAAATGGAAAATTGAATTTGGAAACGAATAAATTTCAACCTAAAGACCTGGCTTCCTGGGTTGACCTCCGACAAGCCCAAGGCCTTTATTTTTTCAATCGCAAAGAGGCTATCCATGCCCTTCAATTTAGTGAGGAAGCTTTCAAAAAGGCGGCGGCGAGGCTTGCTTATAAAAACAGGATCATCCGTATAAGAAGCGACTTTTTTATCATTGTTCCATTGGAATATCGGACCACTGGAGTCATACCTGCCGATTGGTTTATCAACGATCTAATGGCGTATCTTCAAAAGCCCTATTACGTGGGTTTATTGAGTGCCGCTTTTTTTTATGGAGCCGCCCATCAACAACCTCAGGAATTCCAGGTCGTTACCAAGACTCCTGAACGTACAATAAAGAAAAAAGGGTTGGCTGTTCGTTTTTTCTTCAAAGGCGGTTTTGATGCCGCTTTCATCAATCCAGTAAAGGTTCAAACCGGCCAGATCTTGGTTTCTTCACCGGAAGCCACGGCGATCGATTTGATCCATTATGCAAAATCAATCGGAGGGCTAGACCGGGTTTTGACCGTATTTCAAGAACTGGGGGAAGAAATGGAGCCGGGTAAAATAATAGCGTTTGTTCAGAAAGAAAGAAATCTGCCTTGCATACAAAGAATGGGCTGGCTGATGGAAAAAGCCGGGCATTCTCAAAAAGTGAAAGATTTATCCGAATGGGTGCGTGAAAGACAACCTCCGTTCACAAGGCTTGAACCAGCCTCAACTATTTTCAAAGCCGTTCAAGACAATCGCTGGCGCCTTTTTATCAATACGCAAGTGGAGGGTGATTTGTGATCCCTAAGGCCGATATTGTCGCCTGGCGACGTTTTGCTCCTTGGGTGGCAGACGCTCAAGTCGAGCAAGATTTGGTTCTCAGCAGGGCCATGATCGCTGTTTTTCATAATTCTTTTCTGTCCGAACGCTTAGCCATGCGGGGAGGCACGGCGCTACACAAACTCTATTTTAATAATCCGCGCCGTTATTCGGAAGATATTGACCTTGTTCAGATAAGCCCGGCGCCGATCGGGCAGATTATGGATACCCTGCAAAAGGTCCTAAACCCATTTCTGGGCGTACCCCGACGCAAACAGGCGCTTGAATCGGCGGTATTGGTTTATAAAATGGAATCCGAAGGGCTTCCAATCGTTCCGATGCGTTTAAAGGTCGAAATCAACACCCGCGAACATTTTTCAATAGAAGGATATAAAAAACGACCCTTGCAGGTTTCATCCCGTTGGTTTGAAGGATTCGCGGAGATAACTACTTTTTCTTTGGAAGAATTGTTGGCAACTAAAGTGAGGGCTTTGTATCAACGTAGAAAAGGACGCGATTTGTTTGATTTATGGCTGGGATTACAGGAAGAGAGCGCCGATTCCATTAAAATCATCGAGATTTTCAAACAATATATGGCGCGTTCGGGATTGATCATTGAGAGAACATTTTATGAAAAAAATTTGACGGAGAAGTTGGATCACATTGGGTTTAAAAACGATATTCGATCTCTGGTGCCGGCGGATTTAAATTATAATATTCAAGAAGCTTATGCTCTGATTCTGAATCTTATCATAAATAGGATATAAGGTTTGATGCGAGAACAGGACAGAGAATGAGGCACGGCCCTGACTATGCTGAAAAACTTTTTAATCAGATAGTGTAAGAAAAATTTTTCAAGTCCGTGAAAAAAAACAAGACAATAAGAATCTGACCTGCGAGTAGGCCGGCGAGATTTACTTTCGTGACTTCTGGAGCGCGGGCGGGTTTAAAACCCCTACGAGGTTAATGACCAAGCCGTAGCGAAAAAAAATCGATCCGATGAATCATATCGAATCAAAGAGGGAGCATGAGCGGGTCCGGATCGCGGTCGTATTTGGATACAATGAATGAGTCGCGAATGAGGGGCGACCCTGACTATGTTGATAAACTTTTAATCAGTTAGCGAAAGAGGACAATCCATTTCTTTTTTCAGGGCTTGACACGAAGAACGAAAGCCTATGCAATAAAGCCGCCATCATTTGTATTTTTTGGCATTAAAAAATCCTGATTTAATCCAGTTATAATCGATACCGCAATCGGCTAAGCTGCATAGGGATGATCAAACGAATGGATTGACGATCTTAAGTCCTTTTATTTCCTGGTCATGCTGAAAATCTTCGGAAAAGAGGGTCTTGCATTTTGCCTCCAAGGCCGCGGCTATGATCAGGGAATCATAAAAAGAATAATGATATTTTTCAGAGAGATTCAGACCGGAAAGATAGAATGGGATGTCCGGAAAGATTTCGCAGAGCGGGGTCAATACTTGCTCTACATACATCCGACAATCAATATAGCTCAAAGGTTTTTGAAACTTACGGATCGCGACATTGATGAATTCCTGGACAACTTGATAGCTCACTACACCCTGAGCGCCGGACAGGGCTGAATTGATCAGTCCTTGGGCTGTTTTTTGTTTTCCGGGATTTTGGGCATCAAACGAATAGACAATGATATTGGTATCTAAAAAAAATTTATCTTTCATTCAATTCATCCCGGCTGAATTTCCGGCCCACCCTGGCATAGGAGAGTTTTTTCATGAGTTGTTCATAGTCGGAAGATGAGCCGTTTTGTTTGGTATAACGGTCAAGCCATTGCCGGAATAATTTATTCAGAGACGTGTTTTCGATTTGGGCTTTTTTTCTGGATTTCCGAATCAGACTTTCTTCAGCGCTTAAAGTTATATTGATAAGCATCAATAAACCTCCTGAAAATAACACGAAAACAGTGTACACGGCTTCCGTGTTAATGTAAAGCTATTTATTTAGATTGTAATATATTTTTCTAAAAATATAGAGACATTTAAGCCGGATAGGATGTGATTCGGGTCGGCTGAATCCGTGGCCTACTGGAGAGATGATTCATTATAGAGATTGGAAAAAACCATGTCGGTCGGGTCGGGTTCGAAAAATTCGAGGCATCTTTTTAGTTTTCTTCTGTCCTTGCGGTCGATTCCGAAAAATTCCAGTCCGGCATAATACCGTTTTCCACTGCGCGGTCGCACGTAAACGATTTTTCCTTTGAGTTCCATGATTTCTTCCTCGAAACCGATGGACACCAAAACGGTCCGGCCTTGGCTGACGGGCAGATGTGTTTCCAATAAGAGGCCGCTTTCACTGACATTGCGCGTGCAACCCATACTGCGATCAATGGTGTTTCCGCTTGACCCGATAATTTCAAAGGATAAAAGATTTTTCCATTGGATTCGATCGTATTTGCGTTTTTCACTAGTGATCATTTGCGGAACCCCGTGTATTGAGTATTTATGAATTTAGATGAAAAACAAGAATGCTGTTGTATGCAGTAACAATAGTGTAAAAAATACCATAAACGAATTCTATTTTGCAAACCTTTTTTGAATTTTTTCTGTATGGCTTGTGGTCATCAGTCATCGGTCATCAGTCATCAGTCATTGGTCATCAGTCGTCAGTCTCCGGTCGACAGCTCTGAACACCGCAGGATATCTTTTAGACGCTTAGGTCAACAACATCGACATGGGGATTTCTAAAAATTAGCCTTTGGTAATTTTACGATTCGTTTTTCAAGGGCTGATGCTGATAAAGTGTATTTTTAGAAATCCCGGGCTGTTGATAAACCCAAGACATTTTCTCGCGCAGCAAGGGCAGCAAGATTATTCTCGCGCCAAGACGCCAAGCCGCAAAGGTTTTAGAATAAAAAATGGTTTTCTTGGCGTCGCTGGAGTAATTTTTAACTTTCTGAAAATTACGTTCTTGTCGTCTTTACGCGAGGGCTCCTGCCCTTGCTGTGCGAGAATAATCTTGCTGCCCTCTTAGGGCAAGTCAAAAGCGGTTTTTATAAAGATATCTCAGAACCATAAATTCTTGACCCCTCGACCCCTCGATCCCATGAACCCTTCTTCATCCCCCAACCCATGGTATTTTAGCTTGACTTTAAACGCAATCCATTGTAAAAATGCCCTTAAAAAGCTTGACCTTCCTTTCCAGAAGCTAAGCCGGGGGCAAAATGCAGAGACGGGAATTTCTGATCAAGAGCGCCGCTTTTTTAGCCGGAGGTATTTTAGGGTTGGAGCCTTTGTCCAAAGCCCTGGCAGATCCCAATTCCAGTTTTTTGTTACCCATTCCCAAACGCAAAACCGAATCATCAAACCATAAAGTCCAAATAGCGCTGATCATCGATGATTTCGGCGAGAGCCTGCCGGCGGCAGCCCGTTTTCTGGAATTGGAGGCGCCTTTGACCTATGCGGTTTTGCCGCTTCTTGCAAAATCAGAAGAGATTGCTTATCAAATTCATGAAGCCGGCCATGAAATTCTGCTGCATCAACCCATGGAGCCGCATGGCGCCAATATCGATCCGGGTCCGGGCGCGGTTTATGTGGGCGATGATGCGCAAAAGATCAGCCAGGTAGTGGCCGCGAATATTGCCAAGATCCCTTTTGCCACCGGGGTCAATAATCATATGGGCTCGCGTTTCACCGAGTATCCGCGGGAGATGACCAGTGCCCTGGCAGTCGTTAAGGAGCGCGGCTTGTTCTTTATCGACAGTTTGACTTCCGGCCATTCCCAAGCTTATAAAACCGCCCGAAACCTGCATATTCCCTGGGCTTATCGGCATATTTTTCTGGATAATTCCCCGGAAGAGGCCGCAATTCTCAGCCAATTACGGCAGTTGAAACGCCGGGCCTTGCAGCGCGGTCAGGCCATCGGGATCGGGCATCATTTTCCGGAAACTGCCCGAGCCATAAAAAAGTTTTTAAAAGAACTGCAAGATACGGATATCGCACTGGTCTATTCTTCCGATCTTCTTTTTGAAAATCCATGATGTTTTTTTGATCCTGAAAAACCCAGAATCAAAAAAACATACATTCCGGCCAACCGGAACAGAAGTTCCAGTGTGCCGGAACAGAAGTTCCAGCGAAAGCGCCGGAATAAGTTTGTTGTTATGGGAAAAGTTAACCATTCGGTTTTCATTGATCGACAAGTTTTTGTCGCGGTTTCTATTTTATTCGTCTATCCATATAGGAATGAGGGCCGAGTTTACATTCGAGTCGTTTTAAGATATATTTTACAAATTAACTTGCATTCAGATTCCCAGCTCGATTAAAATAGACAACCTATTGCAATCATTTGAGAAATATTATTTTCCGACCCATTCGTAAAGGAGTGCGTATGCCTAAACCCATTGATGTGAAATTATATAAAGACCAAATCGTCAAAATCCCAATTTTCAGCTATTTGGCCGAGAAAGAGTTTAAAAAGCTTTTGAAGTCAGCCGACCTGCTGGCTTTTAAAGACGGTGAGACGATTGTTGCTCAGGGCGAGCTAAGCGATTATTTTTTCGGTATCGTCAAAGGCAAGGTGGATGTCTCGACCCGCGATAAGAAGAAAGAGGTTTTTATCTATTCCATCGGTGAAGGGGAGATTTTCGGCGAAGCCGCTATTTTTATGGCCGAGCAAAGGACGGCCAATGTGCGCAGTTCCGGGGACTCCATCGTGGTGCGCATCCACCGCAATGAAATTGTCGCCCTGATCAAGTATCACCCCTTGTCCGGCAATCGTTTCCTGATTTTGATCATTTACAGTCTGCTCAAGAAATTGCGCGCTTCGACCGAAGAGATCGCCGGCGCCAAAACGGTTTTTATGGATTCAAAGGAACTCCATACGCGCGTTCGGCGGTTTTTAAAATAAGAGATCCCCATGACGGAAAAAAACAACTCTATTTATTTCGACAAGCAGCAATTGGCGCTGGTCGATGAATTCCGCAAACGCCGCAATACTTCGGTTTTGACCGTCATGTTCACGGACATGAAGGGCTACACCACCATGACCGAAGAAAAAGGCGACGAGTATTCCAATCGCATGATCGAGCTGCATGACGCCCTGCTGGAAAAGATCATCGAAGCAGAAGGCGCGGGCAAAGTGTTGCGCCATATCGGTGACGCGATCCTGGCCGTTTTTTCGGAACCGAGCACGGCCGTGGAGCGGGCTCTGCAGATCCAGGAAGAAATCCGCACTTTCAACCGGGAGTCGCCCGACGCGGAACGGCTCTCCGTGCGGATCGGCCTGCACATGGGGCAGATCACGGTCAAGGACGATATCAATCCGGATATTTTCGGCCGGCATGTGAACCGGGCTTCGCGGGTGGAAGGCTTGGCGGACGGCGATCAGGTGTTCGTCACCTATAATGTGCTGGACAGCGCCAAGGGTTGGCTGGTCGGAAAAAGGCAGGACAAGATCGCCTGGACTTCGCACGGCCGCTACCGGCTCAAAGGGATAACCGAACCCATTGAAATTTTCGAAGTCTTTCATGAAGGCAAAGTGCAACCCCGCGCTCCCCGCGGAGTAAAAAAAGAACAACCCCGGTCGCCGCTTATGATTCCCTTGGTGCTGATGCTGGCGATCGGTCTGATCGTCCTAGGCGTTCTCTATTTCAAAAATTCCCGGGCATTGCCCAAGAAGCCGGGTGTGACCGCGGGTGGGCCCAGTACGCCTGGGGTTGTTCCGGCTCCAACGGTTGCGCCGCCGCAACCGGCCCCGGTCGCGCCGGCGATTAAAACGCCGGAGGCGGCGCCCAAACCGGTCGTTTATTTCGAACGCTTCAATATCCAAGCAGACGTTTATCTGGACCACAAGGAACGATTGATCGCGGAGGGCAAACCGGGCGATGCCTTGCGTAAATCGATCACGCCCATTGCCGCGGGCAAACATCACCTGCATTACAATATCAGCGACATGGTCCGTTACCATGCCGATATTGAGGTCAAGCCGGGTGACAATTATGTGCGGCCCGATTTCCAATACGATTCCCTGCCGAATCTGTTTCAGAATGCCACTTATGAAGAAGGTAAAGAGAACACTTATACTTTCAATCAAAACAAAACCTATTTGACTTTCGATTCTCGGAATCGGCCGATCCGGAACAAGGTCGATATGGTTCTTTCCATTCAGCTTGCCAAAGATCCGCAAAACAAACAGAATCTGCTCGCGCATTACAACTGGACCATTGTCAACAACGGCAAGGAAATAAACCGGGGTACGATTTCCGATTCCCTTCCCTATGGTGAGCCGCGCAAAGAAGTCCGGAAAATCGTTTTTTCGGACGCCTATCATTTTTATTTCATCAAATATCATCTGGCCTATTGGTCGACCCAGGTGGAACTGGGCGGCTCCTATAGCGAGTTTAAATAATGAAAATCCACCCATTGTTCGGTTTGGCTTTATGGCTGGGACTATGTCTGGCAATGATGGTGACCGGTGCTTTATTCACAACCCCTGCCATTCCGGGCTGGTATAGCGGGTTGAAAAAGCCGGTTTGGACGCCGCCTTCTTGGGTATTCGGGCCGGTCTGGTTTATCCTGTATTTCCTGATGGCCCTGGCCGCCTGGCTGGTTTGGAAACAAGAGAATTTGCCCCTGTTTCATTGGCCGCTGGTTGTGTTCGTGATCCAACTTGGCTTGAATTTAGGCTGGTCCTATATTTTTTTCGGTCTTCAAAAACCGGGTATGGCTTTTGGCGAGATTGTGTTTCTTTGGTCTGCTATTTTGATTACATTGGCATCTTTTTGGCCTATCAATCGATTCGCGGGGTTTTTGCTGTTGCCCTATTTTATTTGGGTCACTTTTGCCGCGTTTCTCAATTTTTCCATCTGGCGCTTGAATCGTTTTTAATCCAAAGCAATATAATAAGAGAACCGTGCAAAAACAGATTAAAACGGAAATAAGCAAAAAGCTTTTAACCTGGTACGATCGTCATCAGCGCGATTTGCCCTGGCGTCATTCAGTCGACCCCTATCGTATTTGGGTTTCGGAGATCATGCTCCAGCAAACCCAGGTCGATACGGTTATCCCTTATTACAATCGTTTTATCAAAAAATTTCCGCGCGTGGAGCGTTTGGCCCGGGCCCCTTTGGACGAAGTGTTGAAACTTTGGGAAAACCTGGGTTATTACAGCCGGGCGCGTTATCTGCACGCGGCGGCAATTAAAATCGTTCAAGATTATAATTCCTGTTTGCCCGGCACTTACGAAGGTCTTCTCAGCCTGCCGGGTATCGGTCCGTATACAGCCGGTGCTATCCTTAGTATGGCTTTTAATAAACCCATACCAGCGGTCGACGGGAATGTTATCCGGGTTATCAGCCGTCTCTTTTGCCTGAACAAACCTCTGCCGGTTGTTGCATTAAAGAAAAAAATCCAAACAATCATAATCGAATGGTTACTCCATACCCGGCCGGGTCATTTTAACCAGGCCCTTATGGATTTGGGAGCCGGGATTTGCGTGCCAGTCAATCCCGATTGCCGAAAATGCCCGTTGAATGGAATTTGCAAGGCGCGCAAACGTAATATCCAGGACCAACTACCAATCAAAGCCAAGCGCGCCGATATTCCGCATAAGGATTTTATGGCCGGAATTATCCGCAAAAAAGATTGCGTCTTGCTGGTCAAGCGACCGGCCAAAGGCCTATTAGGCGGGCTCTGGAAATTTCCCGGCAATGAAAGCGAGGATAAAGATTCCCTGCCGGCCAGTTTAAAAAGAAGTATCCATCAAGAGCTCGGTATTTCCGTAACGGTCGGGCAGAAGCTCATGTCCGTGGACCACCGGTACACGCACTTTCAGGTTACCCTGCATGCTTTTCAATGCAATCGTTTGAAAGGCCGGCCCCGGGCGCTGGGTTGCGCCGAATGGCTGTGGGTCCCGCCGGACCGCCTTCCCGAGTTTGCTTTTTCAAAAGCGGACCGGCAGGTCATGCGTTTCATTTTAACCGACGATCAAGGCGCTGATTAGCCTCGATACAATCGGCTTTTGGAGAATTTTTATTCCGGAGGATACATATCCGTATGGATAAGGTTGCCGCAAGATTCAGGTTTTTCACAACAGGAACAATGGGTAAATTTTATTTGTAATTGACACCCCAAGGTATGGTTGTTAATATAGCCGAATTTTTAAACGCCTGATAACGGCATGTGGCGCCTTCTATATCCGCGTTTTCAGCTGTTTTTCAGGGTTTTTTTATCGAGAGGGTATCGGGAATCAGGATGATCTTAAGCGTCATGGAACGGGAAATTGCCTGGGGTGATTTGGATGCACTGGGAATCGTGTTTTATCCGCGCTATTATGAATGGATGGACGCGGCCGGGCACCAATTTTTCAAGACGATTGACCTGAATTTGTACGACCTTTGGGAAAAAAGAAATATACAGTTCGGCCTGCTTGAAACCTCCTGCCGCTATTTTAAACCGGGACGCTATGGCCTGAAAATAAAGATTAAGACCCGGTTGGAAGAGTTGAGCAAGAAAACGGTTTTATTGCGGCATGAAATTCAGCAAGCAGCCGATGAAAAAATAGTGGAAGGTTTTGAAAAAAGAATTTGCCTGAATGTGACGGATATAAAAAATTTTAAATCCATGGATATTCCGCAAGATCTTTTTGCTGTTCTTGAGAATGCGGGGCGGGACTAATCTTTCAAGCAGGAGAGACCCCAAATGCAAATCAAGGTCAGACGGCCCGAACCGCCGGATCTGGAAAAAGACAAAGTTTTTTCCTGGCCAAT
>RPPU01000088.1 GCA_003819975.1 Desulfobacteraceae bacterium | reverse complement strand
CCAGGCTTCGGGACCGGCTCTCAAAAGCCTGGACATCCGGCCCTTTCAAGCCCAGGCAACCTTGAGCGGCGCCTATCCGCTTTTTCAAATTTCCGCGGTCGAACTGAAAATTCCGCGCATCAAATTTAACCGGCCGGGCAAGGAGATCTCTTTCCAAGATATTCTAGTTCTGCTCCCCCAAGGCCAGATCGATCTGACCAAAGTCCAAATCTCCTTGCCTGAAATCACTATAGATTCTTCCTTGCTGGCAGGCTTGAAAGCCGGCTTTTTATACCAAAACAAAGAGATAACCCTGAGCCTTTCCGGTTCTAAACTGGACCTGCTCAAATCCCTGCAGAATTTAAAATGGCTGCCGGCCGATTGGCGCCTAAAAGGTTTAAATGATTTTGAAATGAAAGCCCACAGCGATCAGGCCATGAAGAATTGGAGCTATGTCACCCGTCTCGCTTGCCGTGAATACGCTTTTGAAAATCCGAGCGCGAATTGGGTGGGCGAGAAAATCCAAGCCGTGATCGAAAGCGAAGGCGAATTCAACCTGGACACCGCTTCGCTCAAAGCCGATTGGCGGATCCAGATCCCGGAAGGGGAAATACTTCTGGATGCTTATTATTTCAATTTAAAATCCACGCCCCTTTCCTGTGCCGCAAAACTGGATTATACCGCGGCGCATCATACAGTGGCCCTTTCTGCAACCCAGTTGGAATTAAAAAATCTGGTTAGTCTGGAGCTGGAAGGCCGGGTAACCTGTCCCGGTCTCGATGGAACCCTGGATATCAAAATCCCATCGACCGCCCTGCAACCGCTCTTTGAACAATTTATTCGGGAACCCTTTAAAGCTAAAAATCCATCTCTGAACAACTTGACCATGTCCGGAACTGTTTCAGCCCGGATGGCTCTAAAAAAACAGGGCCGGCAACAAAGCTTAAAAGGGGCCCTGCAATGGCAAAACGGAGAAGCAGTGCTGAATAAAGGCGCCGTGACCTTTAAAGGCGTGAACCTGGACTGGCCGGTTTGGTATGTGGCCGGACCGTTTAAGGCGGAAAAATCAAATCTGAAAGGCGCTTTGACGATTCACACTTTAAAAATTCCGGGAATACCGGAACAACCGCTGAATCTGAATTTTGATGTTGGACCCAACCAATTAACCATCCCTTCAGCCACCGTGCTTAAGATAAAAGGCGGATCGATCGAGCTCGGCCCCCTGAGCGGGAAAAACATCTATTCCCCTGCTCCGCTGATCGACACCTCCCTGAATCTGCGCCCTTTGGATTTACGCCCCCTTCTGGCCGGTTTTTGGCCCAAGGAAATATCCGGCACGGCCTCCGGCCGCTTAAACAAAATAACCTTTGACGGCCGCTCCCTAACCACCCAAGGTAAAATCACAGCCAATCTGTTTAAAGGCGAAATCGTGCTCAGCGATATCGGCATGGATAAACTTCTGAGCGCCCATCCGGTTTTCAAACTGAGCGCAAACTGGGATAACTTGAATATGCTCGAAATGACCAAAGACACGGAATTCGGCGCTATTCAGGGTATCCTGCAGGGTTATATCAAGGGCTTTGAAATCGCCGCGGCCCAACCCCAAAAATTCGACCTGCTGATCGAGTCGATCCCTAAAAAAGGGATCACCCAGAAAATGAGTCTGCGGGCCGTGGACAACATCGCCCGGATCGGCGGCGGCCAAAGTCCGTTTGTGGGCATGGCTGTGGTTTATGCCGCTTTTATTCAGGAGCTTTCCTATAAAAAAATCGGCATCAAAGCCAGTTTGGAAAACGATTCCTTTCGTATTAATGGGACCACCAAAGAAGGCAACACCGAATATCTGGTTGCTAAAGGCGGCCTTTTAGGGGTTAATATAGTGAATCAAACTCCCGGACTACCTATCAGCTTTAAAGATATGTTACAAAGGATTAAAGGGGTTTTTGAAAATTCCGCGGGGCCGGTTGTTAAATAAATCAATTAAAAAGGAGGGATTCATGCAAAAGAATTTTAAAGTATTATGGTTGGGTGCGGTGTTGATGTCGTTTATTTTCGCTTGTGTGACCATTAACATCTATTTTCCGGTCAAGGAAGTCGAATCGGCAGCCAAAGATATTGTGAGTGACGTAACCGGCAAAAAACCTGTGAAAAAACCCGATGAAGGCTTGAATTTTATAAAGCCAATGATCGAGATTTTCTTTGTTTCCGATGCCTGGGCCCAGGATGCCGTCACGGTTTCCAACCCCACGATTCGCGCTTTGAAAGAGACACTGACCGAATTATATGCCCAAATATTGCCCTTTTTTAGAAAAGGTCTGGTTAAAGAAGGCGATGACGGTTATGTGGCGCTGGGGGAAACCCCGGGTCTGGGTTTAAAGGAAAAGCGGGACCTTAAAACCTTGGTGGACGCGACCAATCAGAACCGGGCCACTCTTTATCAGGAAGTGGCCAAAGCCCTAAAAATCGATCCCAGCCAAGTGGGCAAAGTGGGTGAAACCTTTGCCAAAGAATGGAAAAAGGCCTTGGAAGAGAAATAATCCCGGACTTTTAAACGCTTCAATCGACAACATTTTATCGATGTTGTCGATTGATAAATCCGTTCGGGATTAATATTTATTGAGCCGCCTCCAGGGATATGTTATAAAAATAAATAATCGACCGGGTTACCCCGTATTCAGAAAGGGGCTGCGGAAATCGGGCGAAGCGTAAATAACTGAAAAAAGATTTTCCGGACCCGAAAATAAGACAAAATGTGTAAAATCGGGGAGTGCAATGGAACAAAAGGCTTTGGCGGAAACCGACGCTCAAAAAGAAAGGCGCAAAAACTCAAGGGTCAATGTGCAAATTTGGGCTGAAGAACGACAAGACAAGGCAACCTATTTTCACCTGCTCTCAAATCTCAGTGTCGGCGGATTTTTCATTGAAAAAAAACTGCCTTTTCAGGTTGGGACCATTGTCCAGCTTGAGCTGCAACTGCCCGGAGCCGAAGAAAAGCTGCCCATCAAAGGTCAGGTCTTGAATAATTATAAAGATCCCTATTCCAACAACCTCGGCGCCGGGGTCCGGTTTATGGATGTGGATAAAAACACCAAAAAAAGGATAGAGAAATACCTGAAAGAAAAGCCCTGAACAGAGACCGGGCCTTTCCTTTAAATGAAAAAGGGCGATAGAAAGTTTTTCTACCGCCCTTTTATTATTCGGATTTCTCCCGAGTTATTCGGTCAATAATCTAAAGCTCCGGATGATGCTTTCTCCGGCAACGTTATTTTGCTGATCAAAACCTTTAACCCTCCAGAAATAGGGTTGCGGACTCGTGAAATAATGCTTGAGGGCCGCGACCGGCAACGTATATTCGGTTTGGGTGGTATAAGCCGAAAAGAAAGCGCTGCCCTCTTCTTCTTCCATAAATTCGACCAGATAGGCGGCCAACGGCTTGGTTGAACTCCATCTGAAAGTCTGGGGAGTGCGATCCAGCGCAGCCGCATCGAACGGTTCGCTCAGGTCAATGGTTGCGACCTGGGCCGTCAAATCCGGAGTGACGTAATAAAGAGCCTTCGGAAGCGGAATACCTTGTTCGGGTTGTTGAATCACAAATTTGACAATATGCGTCCCTTCGGAAAAAGTGGGCAAGGAAGGCATATCCGGAGTCGCAATGACCAGGCTCTTGCCGTAAACCAGATTCTTGCTGACATTAGCGATAATGCGGTCATCGACCTGCCAATAACCCTTGAGCAACCCCTTGCCGGTAAAGTTAATGTCGGCAAAAGCCTTTAGTCCCGGCGCTTTGCGCTTAACGGTTATCTCGGCCCGTTTGTTCTCGAAATAGAGCCGGATTCGGGAAATGTTCAACGGCTCGACCGCGCCGGGTGAAGTCAGGTTGATATTGAATACGACCGTCCCAGCGGTCACATTGAAGGTTCGCGTATAGCGCAGGCTTGTTTTGCCGAGTTCCAGAGCTCTCTTGATCACGCTTAAAGGAATCGTCAGTGTTTCCGTGACCGTGGCGGTCGCCGGACCGGAACTGCTCATCTTTTCGGACACGGTCGTTTGCACCGTTTCCAGGGTTAAGGGACCGGCCGGCATCATCACTTGAAAAAAGCCCTGGCTTGAAGAAGCGACACTGGGCGGCGTTGCCGGTTCCGTGATTTGATAGGTAATCAGGGTCGTACTGGGCTGTTCGGTCGTAATCTTAATCGAAGCCGGCGACACGCTCACGGCGGCTTGGATGCCGCTGGCGCATAATAACACAACCGCTCCTAGGATCAACATTTTCATTTTCATAAGCTTATACCCCACTCGGCAAAAGGTTTTTGTTGCCTCAACTTCCCCGTTCCCTTTTATTCTGTTTTAAAGCGCACTTGCCGCACTTCACTTTCGCCGGCGATATTGTTCTCTTTGTCAAATCCCGTGACCCGCCAATAATAAGGCTGGGGACTCTGCAGATAGTTTCTCAAAGCCGCATTCGGGACCACATACCGGGTCTCAATGGTATAAGCCGCAAAGATCGGTTCGCTATTTTCCGTTTCCATAAATTCCACCAGATAAAGGGCCAAGGGTTTGAATGTCTGCCATTGAAAAACCGGAGATTTACGTTCCAACATGGCCAGATTGAACGGATTGAGCAGATTGACCATAACGGTCTCGGTTGTCTCGCTTGGGGTCACATAATAGAGGGCCTTGGGGAATTCATTACTCTGAATGCCCTGATCCGGGCTTTGAATGATAAATTTAACAACATGCGTACCTTCGGAAAAGGTGGGCAAAGCAGGCAAGTCCGGAGTCGCGATAGTCAAGCTCGTGCCGTAAACCAGGTTTTTATTGACATAGGAAATGATCCGATCATCCACCTGCCAATAGCCCTTGAGCAGACCTTTGCCGGTGAAGTTGATATCGGCAAAAGTTTTAAGCCCCGGCTCCTTGCGTTTGACCGTAATCTCGGGTCGTTTGTTCTCGAAATAGAGCCGGATATTGTTGATATTAAGAGCTGCGGCACTGGGCGAGGTCAGGTTGATTGTCATTTCTTCGGTGCTAACGCCGGTGAAAACGCGGCGATAGAGAAATTGTCTCAATCCCAATTCTTGGGCTTTTTTTATTGCGGCCGAGGGAATGGTCAGGGTTTCGGTAACGGTTGCATTGTCTCCAATAAAATAAGCCGTCAGCGCCGTGCTATTGGTATAAAAAGCAGGTGGGTCAGGGTTTGTGGGCCTGAATATTCCCGTCGTTGATGTCGACGAAGCCGGAGGTGCGGTCATGTTCAACCTCCAAGTCAGGACGACCGTATAAGGCATGTTGCCGGGGATGGTTATCGAAGAAGGGGTCACAGCCGCTTCGGCCCAGGGAATCAATAACCAAAAACACAATAGAATCGTTATGATAATCGCTCTGCTTCTCATGATATTTCGCCTCGTTTTCCAAAAGGTTATTTTAGTCTCAACTCCCGGATCTCGCTTTCGCCGATCACGTTATACGACGCATCGAAACTCCTGACACGCCAAAAATAGTGCTGGTTTTTCGCAAAAGAGTATTTCAGCACCGGTTGCGGAAGAACATATTCCGGCTTTTCCGTAATAGCGGAAAAAAGCGGTTTCTGCGGATTGTCGTCGATGAATTCGATCAGATAGGTCGCGACTTTGGGTTGGCCTTCCCATTGAAAAGTCGTTTGCAAAGGATCAATTTCGCTCTCGGATAGAGGTTGAGTTAAATTGACGGTTGCGACATTCGGAGTTTCACCGGGCACGACATAGTAAAGCGCTTTGGGAAAAGGGATCGGCTGCGCCGGGCGATTGACCACGAACATCACGATATGCGGGCCTTCGCTGAAAGTCGGCAAGGCCGGTTTCAAAGGGGTGGATAGGGTCACTTTTTTCCCGGGGACCAAGTGCTTGTTTACATGGGCAATGAGACGGCCGTCCACCTGCCAGTAACCCTGCAAAAGGCCGGTGCCGGTGAAAAGGATGTCGGCAAAAGCTTGTACGTCCGGCTGCCGGTTTTTGACCGTAAGGGTGGCCCGATTGTTTTCAAAACGGAGTTGGATGCGGGTCAGCTGCAGATTGGCGGCTTCCGCGGATTGCATCCAAAAACCCAAAACACAAAAACCGATCAAGATAATGGAAGTTCTTTTCAAGGGTTTGCTCCTTTCTAAAAGCTAAAAGGCAAAATACTGGAAAACACGAGAAAAACGACTTTTTCATGAGTCCTGGTATTGGCGATATAATCATGCGTGGAGCCGTAACGGCCGTCGATGCTTATGGAGGGCTTGGTAAAAACGCCGAATTTTTCCGCCAACACATAGGTCAACTTATACGTAAGGCCCAGGGTGTAATTATCCGTGAGCCTATCGCTGGTCTCGGTGCGGTTATGCGTGCCGGCAAAATCGTATAAAAGCCGGTTCTCGAAAAAATGGCCGTTGAAATTCAAGCCGGTGGTATGGGTATCGGTGGTGACGAGGGTGCTTTTATCCCAGGTCGAATTGTAACTGTAACTGGGCGTGACCGTCAAAGCATCCAGAGTCAAAGCCGGAGTAAAGGTGTAGGTATCGGTTTCCGTGTCCTGATCCGTCGGCATACGGTCGTCTTGAACCGAATGACCGGCTGTGAATCCCAGGTTCAGCTTCCATACGATATAATTAATGCTGCCGGAATAATTGGTGGTATAGACCTTGATAGGATCCGTGCCCGCCGGTTCCAAAGCGCTCTCCTGCTTGGAACGGTCGTAATTCAGACCCAAGGTCAGGTTCTCGATACCGTTGAAGGTATAACCGGCTTTGGCGGCGGTCGTGGTCACTTGGGGCACCAGCTCATTTTCTTTTACATTGTCATTACAGTCGGAATAACCCAGAGTTAAGGTCTGGGTCTTAAAACTCGCGGTCCCTTCCAGATTGACTCCTTCATAATCGTTTTGCGTGGAGGCATTCCCGATCACGGCATATTTGGGGCCGATATATTGATAGCTCCCTTTTAAACTCAAGATATTATAAATCCAACTGAGCCCATAATTATAGGCTTCGTCTTCTTCGGCATCATAGATATCGCTCGTATCGCCGTCATAATTGGTCTCGGCATACTCGGAGTCGAATATAAGTTTGTCGTCGAACAGCTTGAGTTGCATGGAGCCGCCCGCGGCCCGGCCTCTGCGTTGATTCACATCGCCCCAGGTACCGAAAGAATTTTCCTTTTCACCGCCCGCGATATAGGTGCCTTTCAAAAGCATTTTTTCCTGAAAAAACTTGGCGCTGGCGCCGGTGCCCAAGATGTGTTCGTTGCTGGGGCCTTCAATGCCGAAACCGCCGTTAAACCCGGAAAGTTCCTTGCTCCGGACCACAAAACCGTGGACCTCGTAATTGTCATAACCGAAGGCCAGCTGGCCGCCGCGCCGCGCCAAACCCGCGACCGTCAGGGGCGTCTCGTTAAGTTGCAGATCGCCCACATCGCTGCCGGTCGAAAACTTATCCTTCGTATACTTGGTCTGCCACAGGAAGTTGGATAGGTTCACGCCTTTGCGCTCCGGCTCCGCAATGGGCAGGTTCTGATCCGCATAGTGGGCATTGGTCGTGAAACTGGTCTCGAAACCGCCGTCTTTGAGTTTCGAATTGCTGCTGAGCGTGGCGTCAAACCGGTTTTTGACTTCCGTGTGAATATAGTCCGATTTGGCCACCCGATGCTTGTATACCAGGCCGATTTCATTGTCCGAGGTGGCTTCTTCGAAGCGCTCGGTATGACGCGAACTGAAAGCCGCTTCCTGGACAAGCTCTTGGCCGTCCTGGCTCACCACCGTGATTTGCAGGGTATGTTGACCCGAGGCCAACGCCGCGATCGGCTTAAAACTGAATTCCGCGCCTTCCTGTTTCATTACATTGGTAATATCCGTGCCGTCCAAAATGGCTGTGATTCCCTTAACAGAGCCGGCATCCAGCAGGGCGAATCGAATCTCCGGCTTTTTGCCTATGACTAGGGCGCCTTCCGCCGGATGGATCAATCGGATAATGGTGGCGACCGTCGGCGCGGCCGCCGGTTCTTCAGCCGGAGTCGCCTCTTCGGGTGCCGGGTCTTGGGCCAACAAAACCGAAGGGATCCAAAAAAGGACCCCCACGGATATAAAGAAAATAAAGACGGTTTTTAATAGAAAATTTTTGCTCGCTGGATTTTTTTTCATATGAACTCCGTTTTGCAAAAAGACAATTTAATTAAAGATCGCTTCTCCAATTGCCTTTTTCCTTACCACAAAACTCTTTTTATTGCAAAGGCTGGTTAATAGATCTTTAAGTTTCAACGCATTATTTTTTAGTGTCCGGTTCGCCTAAAATGGTTCATTCTTTTTAAATACATGTTTAGATCTGAAAATATTTATAACTAATTGAACTAACTATATAAAAACGAACCAGCCAATACCGGCTTAGAGGGGAAAGGATTACTTTTCATTCACGGAGCCCGAATAAAAGATTATCGATAGGTGATACCGTAAATAATCGCGGATTTGAGGCTCTGCGTAAGAATTTTTCATTACACACTTATAACCCGGCTTTCAATGCTTCTTCAAGCTCAGCCCTAAACTGTTCCGCCGGAAGATAGCCGTCGATCCGCCGAATCTCAAGGCCGTCCTTATTCAACACCACGGTCAAGGGATAACCCTCTTGTTTGTAATAGTCGAACAGCGCCCGGTCCTCCAGGGAATTGATCTTGACCCAAACAAACCGCTCATCCAAAGCCTGGATCACGGGATCTTTCAATGTTTCGTTCAACAACTGTTCGCAAAAATGACACTCCGGCGAATAGAGCACCAGAACCATGGGCTTTTCGCGTTGCCGGGCTTCTTCCAGCCCCTCCGCGTAATCCTCAATCCAAAAGGGGACCATAGGCGCAAACAAGGAGGCCTTGGTTAGGGATGTTACTTCCAACTCCACGATCACCGGCTCGCCCTTGGGCAAGGGGTTAAAATCAACATAAAACTCCTTTTCCTCCACCCGGCTGACCTGGCCCGACAGGTCCCTGAAAGCAAACGGCGCGCCCACGCGCGGTTTCAAGTCCGCGATCAGCTCTTGCTTTTCAAAACGAATGTCGATTGTGCCGAAATCCTGCTTGAGCCGGCTGCGGTCGCGCACTAGGGCCCGCAGTTCCACATAATCGGCTTTAATGCGCACAATCCTGGATTTGAAAAAGGGCTCCCAGGGCACGGTTTTTCCGAGCAAAGGAAACACGTTAAAATTATCCACAAATTCACGTGGGCCCAACCGCACCGAGCGCGGCAGGCGTTGCTGAAGTTGAAAAGACTTGATCAAATCCGGGTCTTTGGGGCCGTAGGCTTTTTCGGGCGTCAGGGTCACGCTCTTCTTTTCACCCAATCGCATGCCCAGCACCAACCGGCCCAGATTGGGCGCGCCCGTTATTGCACCCTTGGTGCCCGCGATCACCTCCTTGGCCTGATAGTCTTCCGTTTCCTGGAACCGTTCAAACCAAGGAAGCACGGCCTTCTTGTTTTTCATCAGCTCGGCCCGGCTGGTGCGCACCAGCCGGCCGTCATGGAGCCGCACCGTGAAATGCACGCCCACCCGGTCGCCCTTTTGCACAAGTTGCGGATCTTCGGCGACCCCGGTCTGAGCCCGGCTCAAGGGAGCGAGAAAAAAACAAATTAAAAAAATTGAAATCAAAATTGCCGGAACCTGTGCTTTTTTTCCTAAATGGATCATGTTCATTTCTTGTCCTGTTTCTTAATAAAAGTTGTCAATCTCAAAAATACTGCGTTAAGGAAAAAAGGCGCTTAATTATCGGCATTTTTCATCATCGTATGACGCATTTTTAATTCTTGAGATATCCTATTGTCTGGTTTTATCTTTCGATTTCCACCGCCTCCGAAGGCTGACCCGAGATGCGGTTCACGGCCTGGTATAAAATACGGTATTGGAGCTTTCCACTCTGAGGCAGGACAATGTCGGCCACCTCGGTATCCTGAAACACCGGTCCCGCGATCGTCTCCCATTGCTCCTTTTCCGCGATCTTGCGTTGGATCATGACGCCATGCTGATCCGGAGCCTTGTCGAATGTGATTAAAATATATGGCGCCGGTTCCTTAATATACTTCAGGATCGGCCTCTTGGGTGTCGGAATGGGCGGATTCATGACCGTGACTTCGCGCAGTTCGCCCAATTCGCTGCGGTTGCCGGCCTTGTCCAGGGCGACCATCCGGTACCAATAGCGTTGGCCGATAGTCACAAAAGTGTCTTCGAACTGACGCGCCGCCGGCGTCAAAGGATCTCCGATCACGAGGCCCTGGTCTTCAACGGAAACGCCGCGTATCACCAGGAATTGAGCAATGTCTTCTTCGGGCGGCGCCGGCTTGAAAGTCAGGCTGACTTTGCCGTTGCTGCCGTCAATACTCAGAATATAGGGCGCATTGGGCGCCAGGGTGTCCAGCAGGGTCACATCCACTTGTTTGCTCGGCTCACTCTGCTGGTTATCGTAAGCCACGCTCGTGACCCGGTAGCTGAACTTTCCCGACGAATGCAGCGGAAAAATATCGTCGTAAAAAGGTTCGGGCCGGGCTTGCAAAGAAAGCAGCATCCAACGCGATGCGCCCGGTACTTTGCGCTCCACCACATACCCGCCCACCGGAAATTTGACCGGATTCCACGTCAGATGCACGGCCGTGCGGCCTACGTCGGCCTTGAGGTTTTCCGGCTTGGGCGGTTTCTCCTTGTTCCGGGGCAAAGCCATGCGCGCCGTGCCCGGGATTCCCAGATCGCCCCGGGGCCCGACCGACCGGATACGGTAGTAGTAGGCGGTCCCGCCGGTCACATTTTTGTCTTCATAACTCGCGCTGTCGGCTTCCAGACCCTTGGGGGTCAGAACTTCAAAAGGCCCTTTGGAAAGCATGGCCCGCTCCAGCACATACCCGGCCGTATTGGGATTATCGCTCGCTTTCCAGCTCAGAACTACGCTGCCGGCGCCTGGTTTCGCCGCGAGCATGGGCGGCATAAGCGCGGCCACATCCACGGCGAACAGCTTGCAGATCGCGGCAGTGCTTGTGCGGCCGAACGCATCGACGCTCACGACCCGATAGACGATCTCGTTCTCAAGCGGCGCATGGGTGTCCAGGTACGCCGGCTTCTTCGGATCCCACTTCTTGAAATAAAACCGGGGACGTTCCATGAGCAGCACCGGTTTCTGACCGGAAATTTCGCGTTCCACCTGATAACTCGTGATATAAAGCTTTTCCTTGGCATTGG
>RPPU01000087.1 GCA_003819975.1 Desulfobacteraceae bacterium | reverse complement strand
TTCGGCGTGATCCTGATTCTGGGCGGTCCCCGCATCGCCACCCTCGAAGTCGAGATCTACCGCCAGGCCGTGCACCTCTTTCATCTGCCCCTGGCCGCGGCCCTCTCCGTGATTCAATTGGGGTTTACCTTTGCCTGCCTGTGGGTTTATACGAGCCTGCAACGCAAAGCCGCCGTCAGCGCCGAACCCGGCGCTTATCCGCCCGTAACGCGAAAACCCCGGAAAGGCTCCGATTACGCCTGCGTCGCCGGCGCGATCGGCTGGATCGTTCTTTTTGTCGGGACCCCGCCGGCTGCTCTGCTCCTGCAATCCGTGCTTACGGAGAGCGGGTTTTCCCTGGGTCATTACCGAATGCTTTTTATCGATTCGACCCAATCCCTTTTTTACGTGCCGCCCATCCAAGCCCTGGTCAACTCCGTCAGCATCGCCCTCGCTACTTTGATCCTCTCCCTGGGCATCGGCTTTCCGGCGGCCCTGTTTTTGGCCCGATCCAAAACCAGGCTCTCCGCTTTTCTGGACCCTCTCTTCATGCTGCCCCTCTCTACTTCCGCGGTAACCCTGGGCTTCGGGTTTATCATCGCCCTGGACAAGCCGCCCCTGAATCTGCGCAGCTCCTGGTGGCTGCTGCCCATTGCCCACAGCCTGACCGCCTTTCCCTTTGTGATCCGCTGTTTGCTGCCCACCCTCCGCAACATCAACGCGCACATAAGAGAAGCGGCCGCTGTTTTGGGCGCATCTCCTTTTAACGTCTGGAAATCCGTGGATCTGCCCCTGGCGGCCCGCGCCCTGGCTGCCGCCGCCGTATTCGCCTTTACCGTCAGCTTGGGCGAATTCGGCGCCACCTCCTTTATCGCCCGGCCCCAGACCCCGACCCTGCCCATTGCCATCTTTCGTTTCCTGGGAACTCCCGGCGCTGTCAATTACGGCCAAGCCATGGCTATGAGCAGCCTGCTCATGCTGATCACCGCAGCCGGGTTTCTCCTTCTGGACCGGATGCTGGACAGACCCCAAGGAGTCTTCTGACATGGCCCTACTGGAAGTCACTCATATCGACAAATCCTACGGCGCCTTCCCGGCGCTCCGTCAAGTCGGTTTCACTCTGGAACAAAGCCGGATCCTCGGAATCCTGGGACCCTCGGGATGCGGGAAAACAACCCTATTGCGGATCCTGGCGGGCATTGAAACCCCGGACAGCGGCAGCGTTCTCTTTGCCGGCCAAGATCTGGCCCAAGTGCCGCCCCATCGTCGCAACTTCGGCATGATGTTTCAGGATTTCGCCCTGTTTCCCCACAAAACCGTTTTCGACAACGTCGCTTACGGTCTTTTGCGGCAAAAACTCCCGAGCGCCGAAATCAGGAGCCGCGTTCACGGTTTGCTGGCCTTGTTCGGGCTGGAGGGATTCTCGGACCGCCGCATCGACTCCTTGTCCGGAGGAGAACAACAGCGCATTGCCCTGGCCCGCAGCCTGGCGCCCCGGCCCAGGCTTCTGCTCCTCGATGAGCCCATGGGTTCTTTGGACCGCGAGCTGCGCGAACGCCTGGTTCCCGAACTAAAAGCCATTCTGCAGCAGGTCAACGTCACCGCGATTTTCGTGACCCACGATCATGCCGAAGCCTTTGCCATGGCCGACAGCGTGGCCGTGATGGATCAGGGCTGCATCGCCCAACTCAATACTCCGGAAAATCTTTTCCGGCAGCCGCGCAATCAGCGCGTGGCTTCGTTTTTGGGATTTGAAAATTTTTTGAATGGCGTCGTGCGGCCCCAGGGCGGCGTAGAGACCCCTATGGGTGTATTCTATCCGGCCAATTTGAAAGACAGTGCTCCCGGCCGGACAATTACCCTTTTGATCCGGCCCGAAGCCGCGGAAACGGTTTCCCTGAATAATCCGCGTCCCCAGGAACCGATCTCCAAAAATAACCCATCGCCCATAACCGTCATCTCCGGCACCGTCTCCCTGCGACTGTTTCAGGGGAAATTTTATCGCCTGAAAATGAAAACACCGGCAGGCCTCTCTCTTACTTTCGACTTGGCCAATGACCCGCCGCCACCCCCCTTGGGCTCGCCCCTGCATCTGGCCGTTTTTTCATCCGGGGTTGTCTGGCTGGACTGAAGGACTTCTTAAAACCTAGGAATAAGGCGATGAATGAGTGTCATATTCTCGTCGCAACACTGGTTGGACATGAAGGCTGAAACAGGGACAGATCGAAAAACGATTATGCCTGCGTGAATGAGTGGTTACCAAAGCGTATACTCGACTTATCCGGAAAGTATCTTGGCCCCTAACATCCCACTTCTCGAATATGTCGCCTTAGTACAGGATGTCCCCAACGACATTACGGGCACGCGTGTATGTTGTTTGTATGGCCATGTCAGTCTCCCAATTTTTATGTACAGTTATACTGTCCATATGATCGGCAAGCGTGTCAAGATTTATGACCGCCTTGCCCGAATCAATCGCCCACGCCTGGTTATTCTAACGTTTCTGTATATCTCCCAATTTTGGGAAAAAAAATAGGGGGTCAATCCCCAACTTTTAAGAGAAATTGTCATTATTCCGGTCGATTAGACATAAACATCGCCGGGGTCAGGTTTTGAATTATAAGTTTTTTGATTTCATGCTTAGTGTTGTGTTGGGGGTCAGGTCTTGAATTATAAGTAATTTGGGATTCACTGTTAAAGATTACAGATAAATAAACGAAGATTAGGGATTTTTAATAAAGCCGCAGAACCCTAACCCATTTTTATAAGATCTGATTTCAGGCCTGTTCATAACCGACTTGACTTTGCCTGCCTTTTGTTATATTTTGGATATAAAATGTAGCCTTAAAAGTGACAATGGATAACCAACATATATCAAAAACCTCTCTTGGGCCCTTGGAGTCGGATTTTCTGATTCAAATCGGTCCGCAAGGGCTGTTTACATCTCAGGATGTCGGTCGGATACTGGGACCGGGTCAGAAAAAATATGTCCGCCAATTTCTCAGCCGTTTGACTAAAAAAGGCTGGATTCAACGCATCAAATCCGGTCTTTTTGTTGTGGTGCCTCTTTCCTCAGGAATAACGCGGACTCCGCAGATTCACGAGTATTTGATTGCCATGCAACTCGTCAAGCCCGCGGCCATTGCCTACTTTTCCGCCATGAACTACCACGGGCTGACCGAGCAAATCCCGCGTCAAGTTTTCATCCTGACCGATCATAAAGTTGCCAAACCGGTTAGGGAATCGCTCGGTTTTTCATTTCGGATTATCTCCAACAAGCCGGAACGGTTCTTCGGTTTAAGTAAAGAATGGATCAATGAAAGCTCTTTTATGATCACGGACCTTGAAAAAACCCTGATCGACGGCTTGGCTCTGCCGGAATATGTCGGCGGTATCGGGACGGTTACTCAGGCCCTTTCAGCTTCGTGGTCGAAAATCGACGCGAAAAAACTGCACGACTACGCCGTGCGGATCGGCATATCCGCGGTTGTGAAACGGCTTGGTTTCCTCCTGGAAACTTTGGCAATCGGCGATTCGGAGCAGCTCTATGGTTCCACGACCCTTTCATCGGGTTATCCCCGGCTCGATCCGACCCTGCCCGGTCAGGGAACCCACAACCGCCGCTGGGGTCTTTTGATTAATGCCAAGGTGAACCCATGATTACCACCGCGGAACTCCATCGCACGGCAGCAAGGGAAGGATTACGGTTTGATGAGGTCGAGAAGGGCTATATCAACTTCTACCCATATTGGAAACCGCGCCGGAATATGATTTGATATGGAACGAATGGACAAAAAAGTGCGAGGATCTCTTCAGGCCTGAATGATTCATTTGATTGGATAAAATTAAAATATAGCACCCCTTCAAAAGCCTTTTCTGCCCTGGCGTTTGCACGGTTTTTTTGACCTTACTTGATATTTGAACAAGCATAAAGTAATATCGAACAAATAACATGCGGAGGAAAACCTTATGAGAACCTTTAAAGTCGTTTTGTTATTATTATTCATGTCGGTAAATATTGATGCGGGCACAGCTGTCAACGATAAAAACTGGAGGTCGCATCCGGAGATATTAAAAATTCGAAAGGTATGCAATGAAGTTATTGCATTGAAGAATACTATCATGAAATTAAAAAGATGCGACGATGAAGAGGCTCTGATGGATCAAGGCTTGTTGGAATTATCGGCCACCATTTACATGGATTCAAAAGGCACGGTGAGACGATATATAGTTGAAGGCGGAGGTGATTTCGTGTTTGAAACCGAATATTTTTACGATGAAAATGGAACTTTACGGTTCATTTATGATCAGTTCCGATCTCCTGGTGATATTAATATAGAAGATAGGTTTTACTTTAATGAAAAGGGGGATGAAATTTATACCCATCATCAAACAAAAGGGAATGGTTGGCCTTTAGACTCTAAACAGATTACTAATCCAAAAGAACATTTTAAGAAATTATGTGATAAAAAGGAATAAAGGCGAGGCCGGGGGTCAGGTCTTGAATTGTAAGTTATTTGGGGTTCATGATTAAAATCTGATTTTTAATTTTGCTTTTTATGCTTTTCCCGGAAAGCCTGAAAATTAAGAACAGCCCATTCCTCATCCAGCCGGTTCTTATCTTCCATGGTCCGATGTTTGTAAACGCCCGGCGGATAGTGCGGCGCCAACCAACGTTGCCCAAAATCCCATACCGCGGCAATGGCAATATAGAGCCGCGGATCTCCGGGCTTGAACCATATCTCAGGCATGTCTTCTATGCTTCTGTACTTTTGAACCGGCATCACTCTTCCTCGATGTTGAATCGTTTTCGTAATAATTCCGCATCACCCCGATCTTTTATCCGCAGGGTATCTTTCTTCATGCGGTACAATGTCTTCGGGGTTGCAACTGTGATCATGATTTCATCGAATGGAATGCGTTCCGTTTCCAGATCTTCAAAACGAAAAGCCGAACCCAACCGGGTCAGGATATCGACGGAAAACTCGCCTTCCGGTGGAACATACCGAACCGCCGGATATTCTCCCAACAGATCTTCCGCCGTGATCTGATCGATATTAGGGTCATGAAACACGGAGCGGAGCGCGGCTTTAAGCTGTTCAATATTTTCAAGATCAGGTGCAATAAACAGATCAAGGTCAATGGTATAACGCGGCAAGCCTAATAGGTTGATCGCCGCTCCACCAAATACCACGTATTGCACTTTTTCGCGTTCGAGCGCGACGAGCACCTTTTTTGAAGATTGATAATCCATCTTTCAGACCCACCTGCCCCTGATTAAACCTTATCCGATCATTTGCATTTTTAATTTCAAGTATAAAGCAAGAAACCCGCTATGGCAAGCTCAAAAAACCTGGCAATTTCGACAAGTTAGAACCCTAACTCATTCCTGAAAACACCCTTGACTTTCGCCCCAAACTCCAACATCTTAGCTTTTATCCTTTTTATCTGTAATCTTGAATTTGCAATCTCTAACCGTGAACTGTGAACTGTGAACCCTGAACCCCGGATGATGTTCCTCATCATCCGTCTTCCTGAACCTTGGTTGATACCCATGATCATCAGCGCCAGCCGTCGCACCGACATTCCCGCTTTTTACGCCCCCTGGTTCATGAACCGTATCCGGGCCGGGTTCTGCGTGGTGCGCAATCCTTTTAATCCGCGACAGAGCACCCGCGTCTCTCTTGCGCCCGAAGACGTAGATCTGATCGTCTTTTGGACCCGCAACCCCAAACCGCTCCTGCCCTATTTAAAGGAATTGGACGCCCGCGGCTATCGCTACTACTTTTTATTTACATTGCTCGATTATCCCTCTTGGCTGGAACTGGGCACCCCGGCTGTTGAAAACAGCCTGGAATGTTTCAAACAGCTCTCCGAGCTGATCGGCCCGCACAAAGTGATCTGGCGTTACGATCCCATTGTGCTTACCATTCGCACGCCCATTGAATTTCACAAGCAAACCTTTCAGGAATTGGCCCGAGCCCTGCAAGGTTACACCACCCGCTGCATCATCAGCTTGGTGGAGCTCTACCGCAAAGCGCAAAATCGCTTAAAACCCTTGAGAGAACAAGGTATTGAAATTCAGGCCTGTGAAGGCGACGCCCTGGTCGACTTGATGAGAGCCCTGAGCCGCATAGGCTTGGAAAACCACATGCAACTCTTCAGTTGCGCCCAGGAGATCGATCTTTCCGCCTACGGCATCTTGCCCGGTAAATGTATTGACGACCGCTACATCTCCGGAGTCTTCGGCCTGCAAGTGGATCCCAAAAAAGATCCTTCCCAGCGCAAAGCCTGCGGTTGCGTGGTCAGCAAGGATATCGGCGCCTACGACACCTGTTTATTCGGCTGCAAATACTGCTATGCCACCAACAGCCTGGAACGGGCCAAGCGGAATTACCAAAAGCATGATCCGAATTCTGAAGGATTATAAATAGTAAAACTGTATCACCACAGAGGCGCGGAGATCACAGAGGTTTATTATTTTTTTGCTTTTTCGGGAGATACGAAAAAGCAAAAGAACCGGCCCTGCGGGGCTTGTTTCATATCGTGCGGGATTGTAACTACTAAAAAATTCCATTATTCAGTAACTATTTTGTTTCTGAATAATTTTTTCCATCATTTATTTTTTAAATTTATTATAATTAATATTAAATAGTCTATTTCAATAAATATTTATTTAAAATAGTTATCAAATGATATTTATTATTGACAAATTTATCATATGGTAATAATATTCCGATATGAATAATGACCCTTTAGATAAAAAAAGTATAATAAATAAATTTTTAGGGATTTTTAAAAATCTGGCCCAAAAAAGAGGAATCACCATCATAGACAGAGAAAAAAATCTAAGGACCTTGGAAGAAATGGGATTAACCAAATATGACGTACAAACCGAACTCATGAAACTTGTCTGTGAGGATTATATAGACGGCCCCAAACAAGATCACGATCCCGGATATGCCGGGGAAATATGGGAATTCGGCAAAAAAATAGAGAATGAAGAAATTTACATCAAAATCAAACTCGCAAGCAATGACAAACCGGTTTGCTTATCGTTTCATCATACTGAAAAACGAATCGTCTATCCGTTTAAAAAATAAAGTAATTGTATTGGAAAAATATTTGTTTTTTTGCTTATAAGGTCAGGAGTTAAAGCGATGAAAAATTTTTGCCCGATTTGCGAGAAAAAAGGCGGGGTTGAAAGAATTCTCAAAACCAGGGAATTCAATGTGCGCGGAGAGTCGATCAAGGTCGAGTATGAGGCTTATAAATGCGACACCTGCGGCGAGACGTTTTTGGAAACCAAAACCGAAAACGACCCGCTGGTTGCGGCCTATACGATCTATCGTAAAAAACACAACCTGCTGCAACCGGATGACATTAAAAAAATCCGCATGAAATACGGCATCTCGCAGGCAGAACTCGGCCGCTTGTTGGGCTGGGGCGGAGCCACGCTCAGCCGTTATGAAAACGGCGCGCTTCAGGACCGGGTCCATGACGGCCAATTAAGCTTGATATCCGATCCCAGGAATATGCTGAAGCTGATCAAGGAAAACACGGAGCTGTTTGGGGAACAACGCGCGAAATTATTGATAAAAAATTTAACGGATCTCGCAAGAGACGAATTTCCCCTGCATCGTTGCATTGAGGAGATGTACGGAAATTCCGAACAATCCGCCTTTACGGGATTTGCGTCTTTCAATTACGATAAATTCTTGAATGCCATCCTTTTCTTTTGCCGAGGCGGATTATTGAAAACCAAAATCGTAAAATATCTTTTCTATGCCGATTTTAAACATTTCCGGGAATATGCGACCGGCATAACCGGCGCGACCTATTACCATTTGCCTTTGGGACCCGTGCCGGATAAATACGATATCTTTCTGGCTTCTTTCCTTAACGACAAATTTCTGGAAATGGAAGAGGTTGTTTACCCGGATTCGGATTTTATTGGTGAGAAATTCCTGTCCGTCAGCGAGCCCTATTTATCCCTTTTCTCGGATACGGAACTGAAAATCCTTGCCGACATTAAAGACCATTTCAAGGATTACACCGCCAAAGCGATCAGCGAGTATTCCCATCAGGAAAAAGGATATCTGGAAACGGCTCCTCAAGAGCCTATTTCATATGAATATGCAAAATATTTGCGATTATAAAATAATGCCCTTTTTTCAAAAAAACTACAAACATATTCTCTGGGACTGGAACGGCACGCTGTTTAACGACGCCGAATTGGCCGTTCAAATCCTCAATACCATGCTCGCGAAGCGCGGGTTGCCTTCGGTGACGCTCGAGACCTACCGGGCCGGCTTTCGTTTCCCGGTCCGAGATTATTATTGCGATCTCGGTTTTGATTTCAATCTGGATTCTTTTGAAAAGCTCAGCGTCGAATTCACAAACCTTTATGAAAAACACCGCTTGCAATATGCCTTGCAGCCGCATAGTCGTGTAACTTTAACCCGTATCCAGGCCCTGGGCATAAAACAATCGGTCCTCTCTGCTTATTCCCAGGACTCCTTGCGGGAATTGGTGTGCCATTTTGGGCTGGAATCATTTTTCAATGAGATTCTGGGCTTGGCCGATATCTACGCCCACAGCAAACTGGAAATCGGGCAACAATGGCTTCAAAGAAGCGGATATGCCCCGGCTGAAGTGCTTCTGATCGGCGATACGCATCATGACGCCGAAGTCGCCGCCGGGCTCGGTTTGGATTGCTTGCTTATAGCTGGCGGGCACAACACTGGGGAGCGGTTGCGGCAAAACGGCAATCGGGTTATTGACAGTTTGTCGGAAATTTTTAACTAAAGAACTCACCGCAGAGGAAGCGGAGGTTCGCAGAGAAAAAAATAAGATATGTTTTTGTTTCTTCCCTTTGCGTCCCTCGGCGTCCTTTGCGGTGAATTTCCCGGTTCGAGGAATAAGAACTCACTGCAGGATGCAGAGACTCAGAGCGCACAAAAGTTTTTATTTTTTTCACTTTTCCCCGAAACGGAAAAAAGTGAAAAACAACCTACCCTACGGGGGCTTGTTCCATCTTACACTACGCGCAATCGGTGGAAAAAAATATCTCTGCTTGTCTGCGGCTATCTGTCCGAGGCCTGGAGTAATTTCAGGATTTTTTGAAATTACGTCTTCTGCGGTAAAAAATACTGGGAATCCTGTCTAAAATTCTTCTGCGGAAGTCTGCGGTTAATAGAAGACCGTTCGTGTGCGGTGGCGCGGTTTGATCTTCTTGTAATGCGGTTCCTGGCCGCGGTTCCACAGTAGATAATCGAGATCCATAGCCCGGATGTTCTGCCCTGCCTTTCGGAACGCCCGGGTCAGCAGCTCGACCGCATGCACCGCGCACGCCCGGATTTCAATCTCCTCTTCTGATCCGGATAAAATCAACGTTTCCGCATCGATGCGCGCAGCCAAAGACTCTTCATAAACCAATACCTTATCGATCCGCAAAACATGCGGCACCAAATTTTCGGCAAAGATAGTGAGCTCATGCAAATCGCGGAATTGCCCCAAACCTTGGCCGTTAAAAGCAATGGCCAGATCGGCGGCGGTAAGCTGGGCCCGTTTAAAAAAATGCACGTCCCGACCTTTATACTGCTCGACATCGTTGAAAAAAGGCATTTGCTTCAAGATTTCAACCAATGCTTCAGCCGACCCGTCAGCCGCTTGGATCAAGGCGCCAAAACGGCCTTCGAATTGCCGCGTAAGATAAGCACCAAGATCGTTCAGCGCTTTACTGAAAAGGCCCATTAATTCCATAACGGGTGTGTTCTCCGGCGACTGACCGAATATCCGCGCGCAATCCACGGCCGAGAGTCCGGCCAATTGCGCCGCCGCAAGCGGGCCGTGTTCTTTATAATAATCGTTTAATGAAGACGCGACCGTAAAGTACCCTGACAAGCCGGGACGCTTTTTCAAATGCGGAAAATAACCCGACCCGAAATTGATCGCATCCAGGGTGACGAAAAAAGCAGCGGTTCCTTCGCCGTGCCCCAGGTAATGCGTGCCGGGATCGAGCTCCGGAGCCTGAATTTGCGCCAGGGGCAATTCCCGGGCATAAGCCGCCAGCCGGGCATGATCGATTTTTACATGAGAGGACTGCTCCGCCACTGCTTGGCATGATGTTCTGACCAACCCAAAAGGGTTTGATTCCATTCTTTAAACCTCAAAAATAATTTTCACCACAGAGGCACAGAGGACACAGAGTGACTTTTTTTCTTTTTACCAAAACAGTTTTTAGATTCATAAAACTGTTGTGTTGAGAGGTCGGCAAAAAGAAATAACTCAACGGCTTCGCCGAAATTCTCAATGTCTGTGAGGCAGATTGATTTTTGTTTTTGATCCTCTCAGTCAAAAACAAAAAAGAAATTAATCTCTGTGAACTCTGCGCCTCTGTGGTGAGTTACCTCACAACGCCCGCAAAGCCGAAACAATGGGCATGCGCACCGCGCGCATAGCCGGCGGCAACCCGCCCAAGAAACCCATGACCAAGCTGAAAACCAGCCCCCAACCCATGAGTCCCGGCGTAATGCGAAAAGCGAACGAGAGATGTGAAAAAGTCTGAAAATTAAGGGTTGAGGCCGTGAACCCGTTCATGGGGTAAATCAAAACGCAACCGATTAGCCCGCCCGCCAAAGCAATCAACATGGACTCCACGACAAAAGAGATCACCACGCTGCCCCCCCGGAACCCCATGGCCCGTATGGTGCCGATCTCCCGCGCGCGGCTCGAAATGGAAGCATACATGGTGTTGAGGGCGCCGATGACCGCGCCGATCGCCATGATCCCGGCCACCAGAAACCCCAAAATCTTGATCATATCGGAGATCATGCCGGACTGTTTGCGGTAATAGTCTATTTCCCGCTCGGCCTGAAGATTCAGCCGCGGGTCTTGGGTCAGGCTGTCCTTGAAGCGCTGGAATTCTTCCGGTGTTGTCAGCCGGGCCGTGACCGACTGGTACATTGCTTCGGGCCGCTGGTAGGTTTGGTTGAGCACCACGCTGTCGCACCAGATCTCCGAATCAAACGCAGTGCCGCCCCCATCCAGAATACCGACCACGCTCCAGGTTGTGCCGCCGAACTTGATTTCCGACCCGAGTTCAAAACCCTTAAAAAGTCTTTGCACATTGCCGCCCACCACCAGCTCGGCCAGGCCGGGTCGGAACATGCGGCCCTGTTTGATGCGAACCTTTTCCCGAACCGCCAGCACCTGCTCGGTCACGCCGCGCAC
>RPPU01000086.1 GCA_003819975.1 Desulfobacteraceae bacterium | reverse complement strand
AATCGCTTTTATCGCCAATATTGCCCTGGCGAACTTGATCGAGCGGCATTGCCGGGAACAGGCGCCGCTTCCGGAAAGCGGGGACGCCGGCCGGCCGCTTGCCGTCCTGGAACGGCTTGGTTTTTTCACCCCGGCCTGCCTACCTGAAGACGAATACAAGCAACGCCAATGGCGTCATGAGGCGGCTGTCCTGTTCCTGACCAACCGCTGCAATCTGCGCTGCATCTATTGTTATGCTTCAGCGGGCGATTTCGCGCCCCAGGAAATGCCCTGGGAAATAGCGCGGGCGGCCGTGGATCAAGTCATCGGGGATTGCGTTGCGAACGGCGCGCTGTGTTTTACGCTCGGTTTTCACGGCGGCGGGGAGCCTACGCTCAATTTAAAAATTCTGAAGCGAACAATCGCTTATGCCCGGCGCCGGACCAGCCAAGAGAATATCGGACTGACCGTGACCGGATCTTTCAACGGTTTTTGGGGCAAAGCCTGCCGGACGTACATGCTGGAGCAGATGAACGAACTCAGTCTTTCTTTTGACGGTCCGCCCGAAGTGCAAAACCGGCAGAGGCCGGCCCGGAACGGCCGGGCCTCCTTTGACCGGGTGGCGCAAACGCTGACGGCTTTGGACAATTCCGGCCTAGCGTACGGCATTCGCATGACAATCACCCCCGAATCGGCCGCGTCCCTGGCGGAGAACATCCGCTTCATCTGCAACCGCTTTCATCCCCGGAAAATCCAGGTGGAACCGGTTTTTGCGCAAGGCAGGGCCCGGGAGCATTCCATTGGGGCTGCGCAACCGGACGTTTTTCTCCGGCAGTTCATGACGGCATACGGAGTCGCTCAGCAGAGCGGCATCGAGCTTTTTTATTCCGGGGCGCGGCCCGACATTCTGACCCGGCGCTTTTGCCTGGCTGCCTGCCGCGCCTTGGTGGTGACGCCGCAAGGCGAGGTGACGACTTGTTTCGAGACCTACGGCCGGGATCACCCGCTCAGTGCGCCATTCCGGGTGGGAGTCTACGACGGTCAAGGGGGGTTCCGGCTCGATCACGACAAGATCGGGAAGCACATGGCCCGCACCGTCGATGAGATACCGTATTGCGAAGCCTGCTTCTGCAAATGGCACTGCGCCGGGGATTGCGCTATAAAAGCCAGCCGGGCCGGGCAGGTGGACCGGTTTCAACCCACGGAAAGGTGTTTCATCAATCAAGAACTGACCAAATTTCTTCTTTTGGAAAAAATCAAGTCCAACGGCGGTCTGTTTTGGGTCAGGGATAAAAACACAGAGGAGAAGAGCGATGTCTAAATTCAAGAAACCCGAGTTCCTGTTGCAGAAAATCTTATCGGACGGGAGCGCCGAGGAGCCGCGGATTCATCAAATCGACGAATTGGACTGGGAATGGAACATGGGCCGGCGGGGTTTTTTGACGACCACGGCCGTGGGCCTGGCCCTGCTCGGCGGCCTGGCCCAAGGCGGCGCTTCCCAAGCAGAGGAACCCGCTCCTTCTTCCTGCGACAAGAGCGTCAAAGCCCATTTGTACGAAGTACCGGCGCTGGTCTTCAGCCCCGACGGAACTTGGCTCGTTTCCGGAGGAACGGACAAGAACATCAAAATATGGTCCCTGCCGGAAGCACAATGGAGCAAGACCCTGTTGCCCCAAAGCGCGGCCGTCACCTGCCTGGCGTTCAGTCGCGACGGTGCTCTGCTGGCAGCCGGTTGCGAAGACGGCTCCCTGACGCTATGGTCCTTTCCGGAAGGCCGGCTTCTGAAGGCACTATCGGGGCATACGGATAAAATTGTTTCTTTGGCTTTCAGCGCGGACAGCGGCTTGTTGGCTTCGGGATCGGGAGACCATACCATCCGGATCTGGTCCGTCCTTTCGGGCGCGGAACTCAATAAAACCATCGATTACTCGGCCAAGTCGTTCCCCTGCGCCTTTAAGCCGGGCGAAGCGATCTTGTTTTTCGGAACAGGATATTCGGTGGAGTCTTGGCAGATCCGTTCCCCAAAACCCGTGATTTTCAGCACGGGCAATCCTCTTTCTTTGACCTTTTCCCCGGACGGCCGGTTCCTGGCAATCGGTTCGGAAAACAAAAAAATCGTTTTCTGGTTGCTTCCAAGTCCCTTTCCTTTGCTGGAGCTGACCGACCGTGCAGATGCGATCCGGGAGCTGTTTTGGTCGGCGAACGGCAAGATCGTTTACCGGACGGGCCAAAAGACCTGGCGGATCCTGGAAATCCCTATGGAAAAGCTGAATGAATTAGCCGCGAAGCGTGACGATTTCTTCCTGCCCCATATGGTAAAAGATATGATTAAGGACAAGGAATTGATCTCGGTCCCGGGCACGGTGACAATCAGCCCGGATGGGCAATGGATCGCCGCGGGCGGAAACGACGGAACCGTACGTCTCTTTGATGCGCCGGGACGGGAATGGACGGCCTGCCTGTTCGACCCGGCGGCGGTGCCGCCCGATAAAAAAATGAATCAATTCCTGAAAAAAACAGCGGCCGGCCGCACAACCCGGGTGACGCAACCTTGCGCTACGGCATTGCCGCCGGATGCGGTTTGTGCTTGCCACTGCGTGGCCGGCACTTATGTGCCCCCGGTTGCGCCCGCCGGTTCCGGAACAGGAAGCGGTCCGCGGACGACTACGCCCGGCGGCCGGTCTTATTGCAGTTGCAATCAGGTCTGCACCTGCGTGCCGATCAAATAGATTTTTGAAAAAAGATCATGTTTTTCGATCATTTTGACTCAATTTGGCTTTATTTCATTGCATAATTTGCCTGTCCCTTTTTTGATTGACCTCCTCTATGGGTTGCTTTATATTCGATAGAATAACAATTAAAAATCAAAAGGAAGCGTTATGCAACGTCGGACCGTAAACAATGTTATATTGGTTGTACTGGCTCTGCTTATCTCAACCCTTTTCCTCGTAATGATCCGTAATTTTTTAATGGCGCTCCTGGCCGCCGGTATTTTTTCAGCGCTCGTTCAGCCGGTCTACCGGAAAATTACGCGATCGATCGGCAACCGCCGCCGCCTGGCTTCTTTGATCGTTTTGGCGCTCTTTTTGGGGATTGTTCTTGCGCCGCTGGCCGGCTTGGTGGGCGTGATCACCTCCCAAGCCATCAAAGTCGGGAAATCGGTCACCCCCTGGGTGCAGCAACAGATCGCGCAACCATCGCCCTTTTCCCAATACCTGATTAAAATCCCTTATTATGAAAAAATGGCTCCTTATCAGGAACAAATCCTGAGCAAAGCCGGCGACTTGACCAGCCGCATCAGCATGTTTTTGGTCAACAGCTTGTCGGCCGGCGCCCTCGGCACCTTCAATTTCCTCTTTTTGTTTTTAATATTCCTTTATGCGAGCTATTTTTTCATGATCGACGGTCAAAAGCTTCTCGATCAGATTCTGCATTATCTACCCCTAGATGAAAGTAACAAAAATCGCCTGCTGGAACGCTTCACCTCGGTCACTCGCGCGACGCTGAAAGGGACCGCCGTCATCGGCGTCATGCAGGGCGGACTGGCCGGTCTGGCCTTTGCCGTGGTCGGCATCGAAGCCGCCGTTTTTTGGGGGACGATCATGGCGGTGCTGTCGATCATCCCCCCTTTCGGCGCCGGACTCGTCTGGTTCCCGGCGGTCGTTATTTTAGCCGTCAACGGGAGCTATTTTAAAGCCATCGGGTTGCTTCTCTTCTGCGGCCTGGTGGTAAGCATGCTCGACAATTTGTTGCGCCCCCGACTGGTGGGCAAGGACACCAAAATGCACGATATGCTTGTCCTTTTCAGCACCCTGGGCGGTCTCAGCTTATTCGGTCCGCTCGGGTTCATCATCGGACCGATTGTCGCGGCCCTGTTTGTGACCGTGTGGCAGATTTACGGGGAAGCCTTTCAAGCGGTCCTGCCCGATGCGCCCCGTCCGGCTTCAGCCCAACCGGCGGCATCTGCTCCCGCGGACGGTTCCACCCTGACGGAGCAAACGGCTGCTTCGGCGGCCCCGCTGCCGGCCGATGATTCCAAGCATCGGAAGTAAAAGAAGATGGGGTGTCATCCCTTGAAAATTGGAAAAAGTATTTTTTTGGAGGGCAAATTCCAATTTTCAAGGCCAGATAATCAAAGCTTCCAAAGTTTTGCTTCAGAGATGGAGGGTAAACATGAACTTGATTTGTCGCGATAATCAAGCATGTCTTCATTTTTGCCGGACTCACACAATGTCTTTTGCGTCGGCTGATGACTGACGCGAAAATTTATGTCTAAAAAAACGGAGACTAAGTACCATGAAGTCTTGTAAGCTTAAATTTTTCATAATTATATATGACCATTAAAATAATATATCCGATAAAAATCCCTTTTCATTATCTTGATATATACCCTTCAGGTTGTAAATACGAGGCAAATCAACTGGCGTGGAATTTTAAAGATTATAACGTCTCTATGGGCACGCAGATCAGTGCTAACATAATCTTAGTTGTAGAAGAACCTGACATCTTGCCAAAACATTTTTTTACAGGTCGTATGGTTGAAAACGTCGAATACAAGCTTGATAAACAGTATTTTCATTATTATATTGACGCAAATAGAGAGGATGACCCAAATAATTCGACTAAGGCTATTAAATCTCCTGAATATGCCCTAAATGAGGTGGCATTCATCAGGAATGAAATTTATGCCCGCAAAGGTTATGTTTTTAAAGATCCAAAATACCAAAATTATTTCTTAAAAAAAACATGGTATAAGCCAAATCCAAAATTTTCATTTTCCGAGATGAATTATATCGAAAAGAGAAATGCTTCATATTTAAAATGCGTTGAGGAAGTAATTGCCAATTTTCCTCAAGAATTTAAGACATACTTTAAGGGTTCACATTTGTATGAAGGTAAACTTGTGTATTATTGCTGGGATGGAGATGGCTGTGATTTTTTGGATGAAGAATATTTTAGCTTAGAAGATAAATATATGAGTTCGGTTGAATCTTGCTATGGGCAGTATTTACCGTAAATAATAATATTTAAAAAATCACCGAAATGGGAACGAGCCTGACTAAGTGGCTAATTATTTCAATGGGATGAGGGATGGTCCTGGCTATGTTGGCAAATTTTTTGATCAGTTAGTACGAGAGAAAGTTCGAAACACTGAAGCGTAAAATTGAAACCACCCGGCTCATGATTACCCTCGCATTGTGGCGTTGTGGCAGGCGGTAGGATTACATATCCAACCCAAGGGGCGTGATTCGCGCGAGGCATTTGAGTGGCAACTCGCCAGCGGCATTCGGAAGGTCATCGGTATCGAGACCCAGCAGGGCGTTGTAATATTCTTATCATCTTTAACGGGGCTGCACGGGATATGGCTGTTCCGGTCAACACCGTCGACGATAATGGTTCATCTATTTGAAAATTAAGGAAAATTTTAAAGTATCAATCTAAAGTTAAACCAATATTTCTAATTCAAACTCAGAAAAAAATTGACAACTAAATAGTAAAGTTATACCATTATAAAAAAGGAAACATTATATGCCAATAGTTCAAATTTCTCAAAAAGGTCAAATTTTGATACCTAAGAGAGTGCGGGATAAGTATCGCGTCCGTGCTGGTGGAAAGGTTCAATTATTTGAAGGACCTGATGGTATCATTATCAAGCCGGCTCCGGATGACCCTATCAAAACCGCTTGCGGCTTTCTTCAGGGAGATTTCTCATTGACCGCCGACCTGGACGAAGAACACCGTAAAGAGCAGGAACATGAAAAAACCCGTGGTGCTTGACAGTTTTGCTTTGTTATGTTTTTTTCATAAGGAGCCGGGCTGGGAAAAAGTTGAAAGTATTCTGAGTGAACTGTCGGCTGCCGGTGAAAAAGCATTGCTCAGTCGCATAAATTGGGGCGAGTTTTATTATATCCTCAAAAGGCGGGTAGGCCGGTCGCGCACTCAGGAAGCCCTGGCGTTGCTTGATCAGCTTCCTATTGAAATCCTTGCGGTGGACGACGAACTGGTTCAGGAGGCGGCTGAAATCAAAGCGGAATATCCGATCGCTTATGCCGATGCATTTTGTGTCGCCACTGCCCGGCGCTTTAACGGCCAGATTGTAACCAGTGATCCCGAGTTTAAAGCAGTCGAGAAAATAGTGTCCGTCATTTGGTTGATTCATCCGCTGCACTGAACGATGTCTTGCTGAAAATTCGGAAATTATCGCGTTAAGGACGTAATTTCAAAAGACTTTGAAATTACTCCAGTGACGCCAGGTCGCCAAGGTTCCAATATAAAAGTCCTTAAAATATCATGTAAAGGAAATACAGAGAGCAAGGCGGCTCCATCCATTCGCGGAAGCAAGGATAGAATGAAAAGAACCGTAAATAAAATCATTTTTATTTGGTCGCTGTATTTGCTGCTCGTTTTAAGCGCGGCGGCGGGTTATGCGGAAGAAACGATTTTCGGCGCGGCCATGGCCGGCCGAGCGGATGCGGTGCGCGTCTATTTGGACAAGGGTGCGCCGGTCAACGCCAAAGACGAGAACGGCCACACACTTTTAATGTATGCGGCACTTTTTGGGCGATCGGCCGTTGTCAAGCTCCTGGTTGAAAGGGGCGCGGACGTGAACAGCCGAGATAAGGATGGGGATACGGCGCTGATGTATGCGGCCAAGAGCGGAGACGCGGAATCGGTGCGGTTCCTGCTTGCCAAGGCTCCGGACTTGAACGCGAAGGACAATCCAACCGGCTTGACGGCGCTCGGTTTTGCGGAGAAAGGCGGTTCGGCTGAAATCGTCCGCCTGCTCAAGGCAGCGGGCGCGAAAACTTCTTTTACGGGTCAACTGATGGACGAAATGAAGGATGCGCTTTTGATGAACGATATAAACCGCCTTCGCGCCCTGATCGAGCAGGGCGCGGACCTGGAAGTAAAGTACGTCATGGGCTGGACGTCCTTGATCCGGGCGTCGGAAGAAGGCAAAACCGATATGGTCCGGTTGCTGCTCGACAAGGGCGCGGATATCAAGGCCACGGGCGACGTCGGTGAAACGGCCTTGGGGTGTGCGGCCATGGCCGGTCATGTGGATGTCGTCAAACTACTCCTCGAAAGAGGCGCGGACATCAATGAAAAAGACAAGTGGGGCTTGACCCCCTTGGGCACAGCAGAAGCTCAATTAAAAATATCCATGGATAGGGGTTCCAAGGAAACCATTAAAAAGCTCGAAGAGGTCATCCGCATCCTCAAGGCGGCTCATTAGAGACAGGGACGCGAGTCTTCCCTGGACAAGTGATTGATTGGGGACCGTCAAACTATAACTTAAAAAGCCGCTGGGATTATGTTTCAAATTGCTCAGAGCCTTCGGATTTCTGAAACCACCGTTTCGCCATGCCTTTCGATCATCTTGACTCAATTAATCCCTATCCCCATTGCCCTGTTTCTTTTTCCAGGCGAATCGGGATGCCAGGACCGCCAGGAGGGTTAGGGCGATTCCCGTAAAGACCGCGTAGCGGAATCCGTTTTGGGTCGCGACGCCAGGATTTTCCGGGCGGGACATATCCGTGACCGATCCGGAGCCCCAGGAAAAAACATTTTCGAACAAGCTGATCCCGATGATCGTGGCCAAATAAACCGTAACCGCGGAAAGGGCGGAGACCATGCTTTCCTGCCCCGGTCTGGCGCGGCTCATGACCAGGGTGATGTTGGGGGTCATGATGAAGGCTAAGGACGCGCCGAAGACGATCAAGGCCGCGGCCTGGAAAAGATAAGCACTCCCGCGGTCGAACCGGGTGAAGAGTATGAGCGCGGCCAGGAGGAGCAGTGTCCCGATGCTGGTCACCCGGTCGGCTCTCCAGCGGTCCGATAGCCAGCCGGCCAGGGGACTCAAGCCAAAAGAAGGGGCGGAACTGACCAGGAGCAGCAATCCGACCCGGTCGGGCGTCATTTCCTTTACTTTTTCAAAAAAGAACGGGAACAGGAAGCAAAAGCCGTCGAATACCGTCACGGACAGGAAAGCGACCGCCAAGCTGACGGTCAGACGCCTATCCCGGGCATAGCTGAGATCGACCAGGGGATGCGCGATGCGGAGTTCCCTGCGGATAAAGAATACGCCGCAAATCAACGCGCCAAAAACAAGCACAAGGCCTTTGGCCGAGCCCCAGCCGATCTCGCGGCCCAGGTTGAGGTAGGCGATCAGCGCGGTCAATCCTGCGAAACTCAGCAAGGCTCCCACCAGGTCCAATGTTCCGCCGTTGTCAGCCGGTTGCGGTCTCCGGTCCCGAAACAGTTTGAGGCATAAGAAGAACGCCGCAACGCCTATGGGCAGGTTCACCAGAAACGCCCAATGCCAGCTTAAGGCATGCACCAGGAATCCGCCCAAAGGCGCTCCGGCGGCAAAACCAGCGCCGACAGCCACGGAAGTGATTCCGAAAATCTTTCCTTGGTCTTTTTCGGGCACATACCGGATAATGAGGGCAGCCTGGTTCGCCACGAGCAGAGCCGCGCCGGCTCCCTGCAGGAAGCGGGCAATATCGAGCCAAACCAGGTTGGGCGCCATGGCGCACAAGCCCGAGGCGGCCGTGAACGCTCCGAGCCCGATCATGAAGATCCGCTCGGCTCCTTTGAGATCGGAAAGTTTTCCCGCAAACGGAAGCAGGGCTGCCATGGGCAGGACGTACAAAAGGATGATGCGCGAAATCTCGCCCGTGCCGGTCCCGAATTGTCTTGCCAGGGTCGGCATCAGAATGGTGACGATGCTGATGTCCAGGTTGGTGATGAACAAGGCCAGGCCGACCACGATGACGGCCAGGGAATAGGAAGAACGCTTATCCTTGGGAGCGATGGTTGTGTCGTTTGCGGAAATCGTCATAAAGTCTTCATCGGCCTTTCCGGCCGGTCGAGCCGGCCCGCCGGCGCGCGCAGAAAGAGATCGGTAACCGGGCAAGCAAACGTTCCTTCTTTATTCTTCAGCCTCCCATTGTCGGACGCCATAAATCATTCCTTAATATTAATGGGGAAATTCATAATTTAGCTTTCACTAAATCCACCGCCTCTGACGGTGGACCCGGATAGGTTTTACCGATCCGGTGTAAATAGTTTAAGCTTTTGGAATGCGGCGACAAGGGCGGAGGCCCCCGTGTGACGCGTCACCGCTTTGAAAGTAAAAGATAAGGTCTTAAAACTAAAAAAAGCATTTATCCGGTAGAGCCGATTTCAATTTTCAAGGCCTGATACCGAAGCTTAAAACAATGCTGTATGCAATAAAAAGGATATGCGATAGTATTATCAGTGAAAGAGCGCATACGCCTGACAGGCTGCTTCCATGCAGCGGCACCGGATGATAAATTTTGGGATTCATATGAGGCGGATGTGTGCCGCCCCTTTTCCCCGTATAGCTCAATGTCAGTTGTGGAAGTGTGGGTTTTGATATTTTTCTAAGACAATAAATGCAAATAATCGTCCCAACCGCTGGTATCAACATGCCGGATATCGGGAGGACTACGGTATAATGCGAAATGTGTTTCCAGCGGGCGCCCGTCCGGGCTGTAATTGAAATACTTGAAGAAATGAGTGCCAGCAAGGTGAATCCGAAATAGGCAGCAGTTAAAAGCGAGGTATTCTCATGATTGTTATAAATTTTTTTCACAACAACAGTCAAAAAAATCGATCCGATCAGCAAAAATAGAAAAGAGATTATATGCAGAATCGGATAGTATGCCCGTAAGCGGGCGGCCGGATCTGGATAAAAATGAATTCCTTTTCCCATGAAAATATCCTGAAATTTAACCATTCCCTCGGCGATGGATTGTATCAGTGAATCCTCCCTTGGCATTTCTGGAAAAAAAAGTCGTTGCGCCGCATCCCGCGCACACCCGGGCGGTGAAGCCAAATTTTATAACATGGCCCGGATCGAGTTTCGATTCGCTAATCAGCTCCATCCATAGATTATCGATCATATTGTAATCGGCGGTACCGCAATGGGGACAAGGGAGCGTTGGTATGATGTTGGCATTTTCGGAATTTGACATATGATGGCCACCTGCAGATATTTGAAGTTTAAAAAATCCAAAGCTGCATTTGTATTATAATATATATAAACGCAAATGGGAAGAGTTGCTTTTCAGGAATCCATAACTTAAGAATGCCCCCTTTTTTTAGTTCTTCTAGTCGGAACGGCGTTCCAGGGATCGTCGGGCCAGGGGTGCTTGGGATAGCGGCCTTTCAGTTCCTTTTTGACCTGGGGGTAGCCGGTATTCCAGAACCCTTTAAGGTCTTGGGTGATCTGGACCGGCCGGCGGGCCGGTGAAAGCAGATGCAAAAGTACTTTCACGCGGTCTCCGGCGATCAGCGGGGTATCGGCCAAGCCGAACAGCTCCTGAAGTTTGACCGCCAGCACCGGCAGGTTTCCCGAAGCATAATCGAGGGCGATGCGGCTGTTGCTCGGCACGGTCAGGTGCGTGGGCGCGCGTTCATCGAGCAGGCGCAATTGTTTCCACGTTAATTGCGCCTGCAGAGCGGGAAGCAAATCAAGGCCGGCTAATCCTTGGACAGTGCGGAGGCCGCCCAAATAGGGGGCGAGCCAATGTTCGGGCGCGGACAAAAGCGTTTCATTGGAAATATCGGGCCAGGATTCTTCCGGGAAGGTTCGGGCTATGAGGCTGATACGGCCCTGAAATTGCCGGACCTTTTCGGAAAAAGCGAGCACATCCGGAGTCGTCCGGATCAAGTTGTACAAAATCGGCAAGGTCTCCTCATCAGCGGCCCTGAAGGGCTTGGCCGAGAGCAGCACGGCGCCCAGGCGTTCTTCAAGGACGGCTGCGATTCGGTGCTCTTTTTTATCCCATTCCACCCGCCGGACAGCCTCGATCCGGCGGCCGCATTCTTCCCGAATCAGATCCGCGGTCAGCGCCGCGGCGATATGGACTATTCCTTGGTTTGCGGCGCCCGCGTCCATGTGAGCGGCGACAATAAAAGGACTTTGGCTCAATGGGTTGACGGATTTAAACCGCACCGCCCGACCTTGTACCAAGATAAAAGAACTTTCTTGGTCGTCGCGCCGGCGGGCGATCCGGTCGGGAAAGGCGGCCAGGAGCAGACGAGGAATCAGATCGGCAGGGTCGGCCTCTGAAGAACGGTTTTGATTAGCGCGCGGCAGTAGAGGCCAAAGCTGTTGAACGGTCTTTTCCACGCTGCGCAGAGCCCAGGGATCGACACCGCTGTCCGATGTCCGTCCCTTGCGCCAGGTCCGCAGCTTGTCGAGCCTTT
>RPPU01000085.1 GCA_003819975.1 Desulfobacteraceae bacterium | reverse complement strand
TGTTTATAAATAAGCTTGACGTATCGATATCATCGACATTATTTTAAAAAATCTAAAAAAGGGTATGATTTTTTTTAAAAAATGCAATCCAACGCAAACCACTGCACCGGAAAATATGCAATGATTATGCCGATTTAATTTAACAATTTTAGACGGGATTAACTCCACGAAACGCGGGATTTATCGGATATTGATTTATGACCAACTGTGAACTTTGAACATGAGTTTTCCTATATTTTGGTTACCTACCTTCCGTAGGGGCATCCCTTGCCGAGCGTCATCGACGCCTGCGGCGACCGCTACAATGTCGTCTAATAAGATTACTCAGATAAACAGGCTGTATGTAGGCTATTAGATCAAATCCATTGAAAAAAATATTAAATTAGATTATTCAACATATTTCGCGCCGTGGGCAGGAACCTATCCGGGTCCACCGCCATAGGCGGTGGGTTTTGGGAAAACCAAATTTCACATGAAAGGTGAAAGAATGAAGGCGTTTCGGGTTTTTACTATCTTTTTGTTGGTTTTCTGGATTGCTTGTTTTGCCGCTCCGGTCGGGGCGTCGGAGGCAGAGGATCTTTTTGTTGAAGACCGGATTTCGCTTCAAGGCGTATCGGGGTTGATTTATTCCTCGACTTTTTTGACCGAACGGCCGATCGATATGCATTACTGGCAAACCAATCTGCGCCTGGGCCGGATGCTCGGGACTCCTTCCGAGTCCGATTCGTTTTTTCGGGGGAACTGGGAAGCCCTTCTGGAAATAACCAACTCTTCCATCTTCAAAGGCTCCGGGCATTATATCGGGGGCATCACGGGTCTTCTGCGCTACAATTTCGTTCAACCCGATGCGAAGGTCATTCCCTATTTTCAGGCAGGCCTAGGTGTCGTTTACAATGATGTCTATAAGGATATGTCTCAAATTGCCATTGGGCAAGCCATCGAGTTCACGCCCCAGGGCAGTCTGGGCGTTCATTTTCTACTGTCCGAGCATTGGTCTTTCGATACCGAGGCCATTTTCCATCATATTTCCAACGCGAATCTCAATGAAAGAAACGGGGGTGTTAATGCTTTCGGCGGCTTTATCGGTTTTACCCGCTTCTTCGACAAGCTTTGGAAATAATTATTTAGTCCTGTGTATTCTTAAGATACGATCAAAGGCGCCGTCCTTCCGGATCGTTTTCAAGCCGCGTTAAGGTCGTTGAACATCTATTCGGAGTGAAAACCGGGTGGTTGTAGTTTAGAATTAATTGTCCGTTCTTCTGCTTGACAATGGATTCGTAAGTGAGATTATAATTCTTCTATCGGGCAATCAAAGGAGGCTGATCAATGGCATATAAAGATATTTTGAAAAACGCAATCAGGACATATGAAGATTTGGAGAAATGGCTTACCGGTCAAAAGGCAAAAGTGGATCCCCGGCTTAAGGAAGTGATCGCAAAATATCCGATGAGGGTCAATACCTATTACCTCGGTCTCATCGAAAAGATGAATGACGGGATCTGGAAACAGGCCATTCCTGATGTCGCGGAACTGGAGCATTATATGGATTTGACCGAAGATCCGCTCGATGAGGAAGGCGATATTCCGCTTGGCGGTCCCAGGACGATCATTCACAGGTATCCCGACAGGGTTTTGTTGTTCGTTTCCATCGAGTGCTCCATGTATTGCCGGTTCTGCACCCGAAAACGAAAAGTGGGCGACGAACGCAAGCATCCCTCCATGGAGGACATATTTAAGGGCATTGAATATATCGCGGCTCACGAAGATATTCGCGACGTATTGATCTCCGGCGGGGATCCTCTATTGATCGCGACCAAAAAACTGGATGAAATCCTGGGAAAATTGAGGGAAATCAAACACCTGGATTTGATCAGGATCGGCACGCGGGTCCCGTGCGTTTGGCCTCAAAAAATCATTGAAGACACGGAATTAATCGAAATGCTCAAAAAACATACGCCACGATCGCTGAAAGATCCGCAGTTCTATATTAATACGCACTTTAATCATCCCAATGAAATAACCGAGCAAAGCTATCAGGCGGTTAAGATCCTGAGAGACCTGGGCATCCCGATAGCCAATCAAAGTGTTTTGCTCAAAGGAGTCAACGATGACACGGATGTCATGAGAGATCTGATGCACTCCCTCGGCAGAATGGGGGTCCGGCCGTATTATCTGTATCACGCCGATCTGGTCGAAGGAACCGGCCATTTCAGAACGGAAGTTTACAAGGGCAGAGAGATCTGCAGAGACCTTTGCGGAGCCACCACGGGTTTCCTGCGCCCAACCTATGTGGTCGATGCCCAGGGCGGCAGAGGCAAAACACCGGTAGATCTCGGTTATTCCGAAGGGATTAGCGCAGATAAAAGAGGCGGGGTTCTCACATCGCCGATCGGGTTGGGAAAAGTCTTTTTGAACGATCCCATTGAAAGGATAGAAGGAAAACCGACCAGACATAATTCGAACAGAAAATAAAGTAAGGCTTAAGGGGATCTCCTTAAGGTATTCAGTCGACAAGAATATAGACGCTGTGAAAAATCAGCCGGCCCGACAACGGGGCAGCAAAGGAGCCGTCAACAGCCTCTTCGAAGCCAAAGAAACCTTCTTTCATTGCGTGATGAGGAGAAAGGCGACCCGAGACGTTGTTCAGATCAACATGAAATACCGGAAAAACAACCGGGACGTCGTCTTGATCGGCAATCACTGGCCGAGCCGAACCGCCGGAGCGTATGAGAGCGAACCCTACCGCATGATGGCCGGCGAAACCCTCGCTTATTTTCATAAACGCATTACGGATGCTGCGCTATCGGAAAACAGAGGGGAGCATAAGGATGATGAAATCTCTCATTAAAGTATTGAGCTGCAGTATGGCCGTAATGGTCGCCTGGATACTAGGCGGTTATTGGGGGGATCTGCTTGCGCCCCATTCGGGTTTGGTGAACAAAGTCGAAACATTCGCCGGAAAATTCGGCGCTTCCGCTGGAGTGTTTATAACAGCGGTTATCTTGCGCTTGTTCTTGGTAAAGTCCGCCCGGTTGATGTTGATCTCATTGGTTGCGATCGAATGCCTGGCGCTGATTATCATCGTTTTCTTTACCGGGCTTTATCGGTTTACCCTGTTCGATTTTAAATTCAATTTAAGCTGGCTGTTTGCCCTGACCTGGAATGTAGTTTTAATGTTTACCATCGGCACATGGGCGGGGAGCAAACTCAAAACAAAAAAATCCAATCCACCGGACACAAAATCCTTACTCTGACAATTCCACGAATCGAGTTCAAAGAAAGAAAATACTAATGAAAAAAGCAAGCTGAGGAAATACGAACACGATTTCAGATGCATAATTAATCCATACGGCCGATGATTCGCAATCACGCCTTCATTTCCTCATTCAAACGTTCGAACATTCAGCCGGGCGCACGCCATGCGCCCCTACGTTCGCACATTCACATGGGCGACCGCAAGGGATCGCCCCTACAACCCCCGCACATTCCCATCAGCGAAGCCATATGCCCCCAGACCTTGAATCTTAGTTTTTTTAATAGATCCCACATCTAAAAATATATCCAAAAAATCAACGGGTTATAAAAAAGGCTTTCCTTCCGCTCTAATCCATGTTATACATGTTTAGACAACTTGTTATCGTTGTTTTTTAACAATCCAGGTTCAAGGTTAAAAGAAAGAAATCGAACGATTGATTGTATTATGACTCGGCAACCGATATATGACCAAAATGAATGTATATAAATCAATTAACCCTGAACCCAACAATCTGAATAAAAACGTTTTTTTATCCTTTAAATCAGGAGGCTTTTTTATATGATTCAAAACCCGGATATTTCCAAAGCCATGACCATTAAATTGGAGGCGATTTTTTCCGATTTACCGGCCAGGCCGGAGTTTGTTCCCGGCATCCGTCGCGCTCCCAAGCGCCATTTTTCACTGAACCGGCAGGACACGGAACTGGCCCTGAAAAACGCCTTACGTTATATCCCTGAAAAATGGCAAGCTCAATTAGCCCCTGAATTTTTAGAAGAATTGACGACCCGCGGCCGTATCTACGGCTATCGTTTCCGGCCCCAAGGCCGCATCTGGGGCCGGCCCATTGACGAATACAAGGGCCTTTGTCTGGAAGGCAAAGCCTGCCAGGTCATGATCGAAAACAACCTGGATTTTGAAACCGCCCTCTATCCCTATGAATTGGTGACTTATGGCGAAACCGGCCAGGTCTGCCAGAACTGGATGCAATATTGTTTGCTGAAACTTTATTTGGAAAACCTGACCCAAGAACAGACCTTGGTGGTGGAATCGGGTCACCCTTTGGGCCTTTTCAGATCCGGTCCCGGGTCTTCGCGCGTGATTCTGACCAATGGCCTCATGGTCGGCGCTTTTGACGATCAGGAAAACTGGCACCGCGCCGCAGCCTTGGGCGTGGCCAATTACGGCCAGATGACGGCCGGCGGCTGGATGTATATCGGGCCCCAGGGCATCGTGCACGGCACCTATAGCACGATCCTCAATGCCGGACGCAAGGAACTCGGCATCCCGGCCGATAGCGATCTGCGCGGGCGACTGTTTGTGACCTCCGGCTTGGGCGGCATGAGCGGCGCCCAGGGCAAGGCCGTGGAAATCGCCAACGGTGTGGGCATTATAGCCGAAGTGGACCCTTCCCGCATTAAAACCCGCCATGAACAGGGCTGGGTAAGTCAAATCGCGGACACCCCGGCCGAAGCCTTCCGCATGGCCGGGGAACACCGGGAAAAGAAGCAGAAACTGGCCCTGGCCTTTCACGGCAATATCGTGGACCTCCTGGAATATGCCGTCCAAAACCATATCAAGATCGATCTGCTCTCGGACCAAACCTCCTGTCACGCGGTTTATGAAGGCGGCTACTGCCCCCAGGGTCTCTCGTTCGCCGAACGCACCGAAATGCTCAAATCCGAAAATGCCCGCTTCAAGCAGTTGGCGGACCAATCCCTTAAAAAACATTTTGAATTAATTAAAATTTTGGTCGGACGCGGAGTCTATTTTTTCGATTACGGCAACAGCTTTATGAAAGCGGTATTTGATGCCGGCGTTAAGGAAATCTGCAAAAACGGCCGGGACACCATGAACGGGTTCATCTTCCCCTCTTATGTGGAAGACTTGATGGGCCCGTTGCTCTTCGATTACGGTTACGGCCCTTTCCGCTGGGTCTGTTTGAGCGGTAAAAAAGAAGATCTGCATAAGACCGATGAAACCGCTATGCAATGTATGGACCCAACCCGCCGCTTCCAGGACCGCGACAACTATATGTGGATTCAGGAAGCCGAAAAGAATAAGTTGGTGGTCGGCACCCAGGCCCGCATTCTGTATCAGGATGCCCAGGGCCGCGTGAACATCGCTCTGGCCTTCAATGAACTGGTCCGCAAAGGCGCGGTCGGGCCGATCATGTTGGGCCGCGATCATCACGACACCGGCGGAGCTGATTCGCCCTTCCGCGAAACCGCCAATATCAAAGACGGCAGCAATATCATGGCCGAGATGGCCGTTCAATGCTTTGCCGGCAATGCCGCCCGCGGCATGAGCCTGCTCGCGATTCACAATGGCGGCGGAGTCGGCATCGGCAAGGCGATCAACACCGGGTTCGGTCTGGTCCTGGACGGCAGCGCCCGGGTGGATGAAATCATCAAACGCGCCATTTCCTGGGACGTCATGGGCGGCGTGGCCCGCCGGGCCTGGGCGCGTAATGAGAATTCGATTGAAACGGTCGCGGCTTACAACCAAACCCGCGCAGGCAGCGATCACCTGACCCTGCCCTATTTGGCCGATGAAATCCTGATAAAACAATTGGTGGGTGACATATTCAAATAAGAAGTTTCATGGTTCAAGGTTCACCGTTCACGGTTTCGAGAATAAGGTTTTTAGGCGGACTTTATTTTTCCCGGCTTTAAACTGTGAACCGTGAACTCCGGATGACATTTTCCGGTCATCCGTCTTCTGAACCTGGAACCTCATCATTTCTATTGAGTATCCCGGCGTTGATGATAATATAATTGGCAAAACCCATACGATAGAGGTACCCCCTGATGAAAATCGCCGCCCTGCAAATGGATCTGACCTGGCACGACCGCGTCGCTAATTTCAAAAAAGCCCAAGCCATGGCTGCCGCGGCCAAGGCCGCCGGAGTCGACCTCATTGTTTTACCGGAAACCTTTGCCACCGGCTTTTCCATGGACGCCTCTTTCACGGCCGAAACCCTGGACGGCCCCACCCCCGCATTTCTGCGCTCTTTGGCCCGTGATTTGAAAACGGCTGTAATCGGCGGCTTTGTGCTGAAGCAGTCCGGCTCCAAGCCTTATAATGTGGCCCTGGCCGTTGATCGCAACGGAGCCGACCTGGCCCTGTATGCCAAGATCCATCTGGTCGGTATTCTCGGTGAAACCGAGGCCCATGCCCCCGGTTCCCGACCGATCGTGTTTCAATGGGAAGGCATCCGGATCGGCTGTTTTATCTGCTATGACCTGCGTTTTCCGGAACTATTCGCGCCTCAAGCCGAACAATGCGACCTGATGATCGTTATCGCTTCCTGGCCGGAGATGCGCCAGAAGCATTGGGATCTGCTCCTGCAGGCCCGGGCCATTGAAAACCAATGCTTCCTGGTCGGCGTTAACCGGGTGGGTCAAGGCGGCGGCTACTCCTTCCGGGGCGGCAGCGCTATTATTAATCCTTTAGGCGAAATTCTGGCGCACGGCGCCGATCGCGAAACCGTGGTCATGGCGACCATCGACCCGGACCAAGCGGCAAGAGTTCGAACGACTCTGCCGTTTCTTAAGGACCGCCGGCCCGAGCTGTACAAATAAAGCAAAAACGTGAGAACGTTAAAAAGTGCGAACGTCAAAAACAATTTTCAGGTTTTTACGTTCTTACGTTCTTACGTTCTTACGTTCGTCCGTTCTCCGTTAATCCTACTAAATTCTTGACAAAAACAAATGAACTCTTTATACTCACATTGATCATTCAATTGAAAAACGATCTCCATAATCTGTAGCCTGGTTTAATCCTGTAACGGTTGGAAGTAATTGTTTTTGGTAGGATCGAACAAGGAAAACCCGCTTCTGCTTTTCCTTGACTCAAGGAGGCCGGCATGATCCAGACTCGCTGTGAGAAATGCGGCAAGCGTTATCGGGTCGACGAAAAAAAAATCCTGGGCTACCGGGCCAAATTCGAGTGCACCGCATGCCAAAATACCGTCTATATCATCAAGCCGCCGCCCAAATTCACGCCAACGGAAAAAATCACCCCCTGGAACGAAAGCACCGTCATCCTGAAACGGGAATCCTACTTTGAGAGCGGTGAATGGCAAAGGATGAAAATTCCCTTGCCTAAAGAAGAAAAACATCGAGGCCTAAGATTTGCATCCAAACTCACGATCTTGATGCTGATCTTCATTTTGTTACCGGTATTCATCTTCTTTGGCTTTTATTTAAAACCGACCCAAAACAAAATTAAAATAGAAATCGGACAGGTTTTGACCCAAGATGCTCCCAACCCGTCCTATCCCTTGGGTAATCGGATGACGCAAAGCAATCAAACCTATTATATCTTTGGGGCTGTTTTGATCTACGTGATTTTAGGAACCTGGTTGATCGTCTTTTTTTTCACTCGGTCGTTAACCAAAATAATCCGTCTGGCCAACCGCATGAGTTTGGGAGACCTGAATGTGGAAATACCGGAGTATGATCAAGGAGAAATCGGGCAATTATCCAGGTCGCTCTTCCGCTTGCAAGCCAGTTTGAAACTGTCGATCCGGGCACTCGAGCATTTGGAGCCGCCGCTCTGATGAATCTCACCCCGTTTTGAGCGTCTTCATTTTTTCATCGAACATCCGGGCGACTCTGTTTTCAAATTCTTTTCCGATATAAGGGCGGTTATGCTGCAGGTACCATTTCAACCCGTTCCAATATTCTTTAACTTCACCTGGATCGTTAAGGGTGGAGAGAAAACGCTCAATGCTTTCGATCTTTTCCTGCTTCAGACCGTCTTTTCTCAATTCAAAGATGTCATTCAGTTGGTGTTTCTGCTCATCACTGGGACTGGTTTCACCCAACCGGCTTTTCAATTCCAGGAAGCGCCGCTGTAATTCATCGAACTCGGTTACCTGTTCGATCTGTTGTTGGGTTTGGCTCAACATCAAGTCCGCGATCTGCAGCAATCGCTCGTTTAAGGCTTCTTTTAGCTCTACTTCGAAATCTTCGGTGTGGTAAGGCAATTTCCGGACCGTATCCAAACTGTTTTCATAATAGTTTTTGAGCGAATCCACATCGGCAATCCGTTGCATTTCATCCAGCTTTTGGCGCAGATCGATCTCATCGATAAACGTGACCGAAAGCACCCGGTGGGTTTCGTCTTTTTTAAACACAATGCCCGTTTTAGCCGAAAAGCACTGATCCACTTTGCCGTGATCGTACCAAAGCGTTTCCGCCGGAATGTTCTGCATAAAAGCATTGACGGCTTCATAACGCTTAGCGATGACATCGAACAAATCGCTGAAATACAGACCCACCGGTCCCGGGCGGCTGGATAAAGTACGCATGCCGATCAGCGCCATTAAAAGCAGCTTGATCGTATTTTCATAGTTCAGGTAGGCGCTGACATTTTCAAAGCCGAAAATACGGGTTTCGTCCGTCACCAGATGTTGTAAAATAAAATTTCGTATTTGACTCGGCAACAACTGCAGGCTGCGAAAAACCCGCTGGGCTTCATAAATTTCCTTTTCATAAGACGCAAAGCCGATGTCGTACAAATGCTTTTTTTGATAAATAAATTTGATCGGCACTTTGGCCAGATATTGAACCAGATCGGCGAACGCGATATAGCGTATGCCGCGCAAGCGAAACAATCTTTCCATGGCGTAGATCAACCGGCCTTCCGCAACCGTTCCGCCGTTGGGCGGGTGCTCGCGCGCGTGCGATTCGAAATATTGCGCCGGGATCACCCCTTCCGGAAGACCCGCCCGCTGATAATCTTCATAGGCCTCGAATAATTGGCCGTCATGAACATAGAGCTCCGTAAGATGTTTTTCCGCGGTGGTTTCCCCGTCTATGATCCGGTGACAAAGCGAACGCAATTGAAAAAGCTGCACGGCCAAATCTTCCAGGATCTGCGCGTCCCCAAAAGCATAGAAAGTGATGAACGAAGCGAGAAAAAAAGCGTCAAAAAGATTTTTATCTTGGTAATCGATCACCTCCTGAATGGCATAAAAGGAATACTCGCCCCGGATCATGTGGTGAATCAGATTATGATGCCGGACCAGCGCGATCAGGTAATCGCGGGCTTTGGGATCCAGATCATATCGATCGATGGTTTGCTCCTGCAGTAATATAAAAACACCGGCTTCCGCGTGATCCGCCGGGTGGATTCGGTCGCTGTATTTGACTTTATATTCATGGATCAAACCGATATCCCGTAAAACAAAAGACCGGATCAGGGCGTTAAAAAGCGCTTCATTGCGGCTGAGTTCTTCCGTAATCGTTTCCAGGGTGGCGATTTGGGTATCGCTCAGGCCGATGATCCCGGAATCGTTGGGGCCGAATTCCCGTTGAGCCATCTGATATAAAAAATGAATATCGCGAAAACGGGTCCGGTCTTTCTGGATCAGAGCCTGAATTTTCTTGGTGCTCAGCAAGATATGCTCGATCAAATGAAATTTCCGGTAATGCTTCTCCGGGAGATTTGCGTTTTCAAGGGCCATGAATTCCGGTAAAAGAAAATCCAGCAGAGCCGGCGCATGCTGATAAAGCAAATAAAGATCGTCATAGATGTTTTCCGGTTTTAAAATGACCTTTACCAGATTTTTCTTGAGCGCCTCCCGCAAGGCGCAGACCTTTTGATGCCATTTATTTTGCGTGTCCGCCCAGGGCTGATCGACGCCATAAAGGGTCGGCAGGTCCTGATGGTTTCGGTAAAAGTGATCCAGGTGAGCAAACAAAGAACCCATGGCCTTTAATTCTTCGACTGGGATGAGCGACAGATCGCTTCCGAAAAATTTATGCGACAATGCTTCGATCCATAGAATCTCCTGATCCAGATCGATATAATCCATCTCTACCGTCTGAGTTTGTCCGTTCCATTTGAACTCGAACCCGGTACCCGGAATCAGAACGAATTGATGACGATAAAGCTGCCGGCTTAATTTCGCCAAGGTTTCCAGATCCAGGCGCCGGATATCGATGGCCCCGGCTTCGGTGACAATTTTTTGAATCCGGCTGCCGATTTCTTCCGGAGAACGATCAGCCAAAACCGGGTTGAAGTTCAGCACGTTATGCCGGGTGAGCGACACGCTGATCCATAAAAACAAGAATGCTGTTCCGCCCGGAATCGATTCGAACAATTGACCGGTGCCGTGAAATTCCATATGGATTAATTTTCGGTAAAAAGCGGTGACACGGAAAAGATCGCCTTTAAAATGCATCTCTTCCAATTGCCGGCTGATCCGCAACAGGCCCAGCACATCTTCGATCTGCGCCAACTTCTCTTCATTATATTCGGCCAGGACTTCTTTTTCCATGAGCCCCTGATGAGGCAGGTCCGTCCAGTGGCCCAAAAACTGAAAGCGGTTTTTCATTTTCAAAATTTTACTGATCACGTATTGATAGATACCGTCGGGCGGATTGAACTTTTCGTCCAGGAAACGGTCCCAATCCAGGTCGGGGACCGTGACCGTCTTGACCAAGGCTTCATAAAGTTCAAACACATCGGCCAATGCTTCCTGATTCAACTCGGACCGCCGCGAAGCCACGGTTTCCGCCATACTCATCAACCGGCAGTAACGCAGCAGATTCAACGCCTGGGGCAGATCATAGGTCCGCGCCAAGTCGGAAATGGGTTTCAGGCTCTTCTCGCTCATCTTACCGGTAAGGATACGGTCCATGGCCGTATGCCCCAAAATGATCAGCAGGAGTTCTTTCAGTTCTTCATAACTGAACCCGAACAAAGAAAGAACCTCCAGGTTCTTGAGCAAGGAGGTGCGGGGACCTTCGATCCGACCGGGATTCAGGCTGACGCGCAGATCAGCGAGAAGAGGGATCTTGGCGGTCAACTGTAAAACGGCATTGAGCGCCGGATGACGCCTCTTTTTGTTTTGTAACGGTTCCTGTAAACGGCCGATATAAAAATTAGACAGCCCGGCGTAGCTGTTGTTTTTCATTTTTTTCAGCACTTCCAGAGTGCGGATCGCATAATCGAATGAATCGCGATAGTCGGCCAGTAAACCCAGGGAGCAACCGGCCAATTGCGATTCGGCCACGTCTTTTTTCAAAGCGACCAACGTGGTTTTCAGCGGCTTTTTCTGACCCAAATAGATCAGCATATAATTCGGGGTATAGCCGCCCAAAGAAAATTTTTTGTCCCAGTCCGCCTTGATCGAAGCCGGCAAAAGCGGTTTTAAAAAAGTTTGGTTGAAAAATCCGCTTAACGGTTTGGACCAGGTCGTTTTTTGATCATACCCCGGGTCGTTTTCCAACGGAAACATCAGGCTGGGTAATTCATTCAGATTTTTCAGGTTCAGGTGATCGAGC
>RPPU01000084.1 GCA_003819975.1 Desulfobacteraceae bacterium | reverse complement strand
GCCGTTATCGCGTTTAACCAACTTGGTAAAACCCAAGTCTTTAAGCTCCGCATTAGTCTTGGGAGTATTGATATTGGCGCAGGAAATAATTTTACGCACTTTTCCCCTACAATATGGACACCGAGTTAAGGGTTGGTCTTGAAGGTCTTGTCTAATTTCAAAGACGACACCTTGCGGGCAAGACGGACCTAAATGTTCATATTCATAAATAGGCATAGCCTTATTCTCTCCTTATTTTTCCAAATATTAATTATTATTTTGAATCATTCAATCCCGGTATCCTTTTCGCTGTTTTACGATGCAATCTCAAGACCGAAAAGTTAAAGATCCGTATTCTGAACATCGAACCTCAAAGATCACCATCCTTTTTTAATTGACCATTTCAAATGGGTTCTTTATAGTATCATACTTTAACCGTTTGGATCCAATAGGTAAGAATGATCATCTCAGAATGATTATGGAAATGAGAGTGAAATGATTGACCCCTTAAGTTTTCAACGCACCCGGTTTGTTATGGTTATGATCTCAGGAGCCCTGTTGTTATTAACCGGTTGTATTTCAACAAGTTCATCCTCGACCCGGGAACCCTCAAAACCCATACCCGCGGAAACGAAGAAAATAGAACTCCCGCCCCAGACATCATCCAAAACAGCCCAACCGACCGTTGGGCCCGGTGTCGGCGCTAAAATGCCTAACCCAACACTTCCGATAACATCTTCCGCTCCCGAGCCAAATAAGCAGACCCCCGCATCGGAACCGGAAAAAACAGACATGGCTGTCGAAAATTCGAAAAAAGAAGAGGTCAATCCTCCGCCCCCGAACAAACAACCGCCCGCGGTTCAACCCTCCATTGCTTCGTCATCCGAAACACCGTCCGGGAGTAAACCTGCTTCCGCAAGCGCAAAACCCAAAAACCAACCAATCGATGAAACCGCCAAACTCAGTAACCAAGAATTACTGGACGCGGCGCTGGAATACTTCCAAGCCTCAAATGACTTTTGGGAGCAAGGAGATCTGGACGGCGCTCTGGAAGCCTTGGACAAGTCCTATTCCTTTATATTGAAAGTAACCAAAAGTGACGACCCGGGACTCGCTCAGCAGAAAGAAGACCTGCGCATCACCATCGCCAAACGTGTCACGGAAGTCTATGCTTCCCGTTTCACGGTGGCCAACGGCAATCATAAAGCGATCCCCCTGGTCATGAACAAACATGTCGAGAAAGCCCTCAATAGTTTCAAAGGACCGGAACGCAACAATTTTCTGGCCGCCTACCGTCTGTCGGGAAGATACCGCCCGGCTATTGTCAAAGCCTTGGAGCAGGCCGGTTTGCCTACGGAGCTTTCCTGGTTGCCGTTGATTGAAAGTAATTTTAAAATCCGGGCCTTCTCCTCGGCTCGGGCCCTGGGCTTATGGCAGTTTATTGCTTCAACCGGATATAAATTCGGCCTGAAGCGGGATACCTGGATCGATGAACGCATGGATCCGGACAAAGCGACCGCGGCCGCGATTGCCTATCTTCAGGAACTGCATAATATCTTCGGCGATTGGTCGACCGTGCTGGCCGCTTATAATTGCGGAGAATACGCGGTTTTAAGGCGTATTAAAACCCAGCGACTGAACTATCTTGATAACTTCTGGGATCTTTATGAAACGCTTCCCCGCGAGACCGCTTTCTATGTCCCAAAATTCATGGCTGTACTGCATATCATCAACGATCCCCAAGCCAACGGTTTTACCCTGCCGCCCGTGGATGATCCTATAGAAGTTGAAGATGTCGCCATTAACCGAAAAATGCAGCTGGCCGATGCGGCCAAACACATAGGTCTTTCGGCCGACTTTTTGAAAGACTTGAACCCCGAACTCCGGCATGGAATCACTCCTGAAAAACCGTATACCCTGAAAACGCCCAAAGGCCAGGGGGAGGCATTGTTGGCCAAGCTGAACGAAATCCCGGTGTATGAGCCGCCCGTCCCGCCTTTTTTCTCTTATACCGTGCGGAGAGGCGATACGCTGTCCACCATAGCCCGGCAATTCCGAATATCCATGAACGCTTTGATGGAAACCAATAACCTGAACCGAAAGCATTACCTGCGCGCGGGTTCCCATTTACGGATTCCCAGCGGTCGTTATGCTCCTGCCACAGCCAAAAAGACTTATACGCCGTCTACGTCAACCGCACTGGTTCGCTATGTGGTCAAGGAAGGCGATTCGCTTTGGACCATTGCCAATCGATATAACACAACCGTCGATTCCATTCGATCTTTGAATAAATTAAAAGACAAAAGCTTGAAGATGGGGCAGGAGATCGTCATTTCACCCAATCATATAACCGGCGAGCGTTCATCCAATGCCAAAACCTATTATGTAGTCCAAGAAGGCGAGACCCTTTACGCCATCGCAAAAAAACACCAGATGAACCTGGCGGATTTTCTGGTCCTTAATGACCTAAAACCTTCCAGTACCATCTATCCCGGCCAAACCGTGAAGATCAAGGCCGATTGAAAAAAATGGAAGCGCCCTTGCTTGAAACAAGCCTCGCTCAATTATCCCGCAATTTGGGCTACAGCTTTAACCGTCAGGAACTTTTGGAAGAATCCCTCCGGCATTCTTCCTATGTAAACGAACGCGACGATAAAAGCCTAAAAGATAATGAACGGCTTGAGTTTTTAGGGGATGCAGTACTCGACTTGGCCATCAGTCATATCTTGATGGATTTTTTCAGGCAAGCCCATGAGGGCGATTTATCCAAGCTGCGGGCCGCGGTGGTCAATGAAAAGAATCTTTGTCAGGCGGCTGAAAATTTGGGTTTGGCCCAATACCTGCTGTTGGGCAAAGGAGAGGAGTTAACCCGCGGCAGGGAGAAACCTTCCATTTTGGCCAATGCCATGGAAGCCTTGCTGGGCGCTATATACTTGGATAGCAGCTTTGAAAAAACCAAAGAGATTATTTTTCGATTATTCGGGCCTGATCTGGCCAGATTGGGTGAAAAATCATTAACCGACGATCATAAGACCCTGTTGCAGGAGTATACTCAGGAAAAATTCAAGAGCCGGCCCGATTATCTCCTGATTGAAGAAAGCGGCCCGGCTCATCATAAAACCTTCCGGGTCGCTCTGCGTTTAGAAAACCGAATCATCGCCGAAGGCATTGGGGCGAGTAAAAAAGCAGCGGAACAAAACGCCGCCAAGGAGGCTTTTTTTTGTCTGACCAAAGATCCCGCCATGCTTTGATTGTCCCAATTTTTATCCCGAACCGGGGATGTCCCTTTCTATGCATCTACTGCCAACAGGAAAAAATAACTTCAGAAACCGTTTCGTTTCCGGAAGCAGGTCTGATTCGCACCAGACTGGATCAGGCGGTTCAGGCGCCCGGATTTCAAGCGGATCGCGATCCTGAGATCGCTTTTTATGGCGGGACTTTTACAAACCTTGCGGAAGTAGAGATAATCGCTTTGTTGGAAGCAACCCGGCCTTATATCACGCGAGGTTTATTTAAATCCATTCGGGTTTCAACCCGGCCGGACACAATGGATCCGCATAAACTGGAACTATTGCGCCGTTATGCCGTTAGGACCGTTGAGTTAGGCGTTCAATCCCTTCAGGATCCGGTCCTGCGCCTGTGCCGACGGGGTTATCAAGCCTCACAAGTGAATATGGCTGTTAAACAGTTAAAAGAATTCGGGTTTAAGGTCGGCATCCAGCTCATGCTGGGACTGCCCGGAGATTCTGAAAAAGGCTTTTTAAATACGATTCAACAGGTTATTGACTTGCAACCCGATATGGTCCGCCTTTACCCGACCCTGGTTCTGCCGGGCACGGAGCTGGCCGAGTGGTATGCCCAAAATCGCTACCAAGCATTGGAATTGGAACCAGCCGTAAAATTATGCGCCGAGGCTGTAAAAAGATTGGAAGCCCACAACATCCCGGTTATTCGGATCGGTTTGATGAGCTCCCCGACCCTGTTGCAGCCGGGGCAAATTCTGGCCGGACCCTGGCACGCTTGTTTCGGCTTTCTGGTACGCTCGACTCTTTATCATCAAATGATCGCAGCCCAGTTGCCCAAGCCCGGATCTTATTCGATCTTTAATCTGCGCGTGGCCCAAAAGGAAATCCCGCTTATCCGCGGTTATAAAAATCAAGGCTTGCGCTGGATTGAAGAAAAAACCGGTTCCAAAATTGCAGCAGTAATCGGCGACAAATCTATGGCCGCGGGCAAAATTGAGGTTTTGACCCTATGAATTTTCGTTCAGGATTTATAGCTATTGTCGGTCCGCCCAATGTGGGCAAATCAACGCTGCTGAACCGCCTGCTGGGCGCCAAAGTCGCGATTGTATCCCCCAGACCGCAAACAACCCGCACCCGCATTTTGGGCATTTACAATGAGCCCGAATGCCAAATCGTATTTATCGATACGCCCGGAATCCATCAAAGCCATACCCCCCTACACCGCAGCATGGTTGCTTCCGCCGAGGCTACGATCGCCGAAGTGGACCTCGTATTAATGATGATTGAGCTGCCCCGACCCGAAGGTCCTGAAATCGAACTGGTCATGAAGAACCTTCAAAAAGCGCAAAAACCGGTCTTGTTAATCATCAATAAAATGGATTGCGGCGCCAAGGAAGCTCTGCTGCCTATTATTGCGGCTTTTCAAGAACGCTACCCCTTTGAAGCCATTATACCGGCCTCGGTCCGGCAAGGGGAGGGCATTGAACCGATCTTGTCGGCCATCAAAGATAAAATCAAACCCGGGCCTGCCTTTTATCCTACGGACATGCGGACCGATCAGTCCGATTCTTTTTTGATCGCCGAAATCATTCGCGAGAAAATTTATCTCCTCACTAAGAAGGAATTGCCCTATGCCTGCGCCGTGACCATCGCTCAGGTGCAGGAATCGGCCGATAAAAAACTATTACATATCTCCGCTGAAATTCATGTGGAACGCGACTCCCAACGGGCCATCCTGATCGGCCGGCAAGGTACGATGATCAAAGAAATCGGCCGGGCTGCCCGTTTGGAACTTGAAAAAATATTGGGCATTAAAATTTATTTGGAATCAAGGGTGCGGGTTGAAAAAAAATGGAGCCGCGATCCGAAATCTCTGAGAAAAATGGGATATTGATATGATGCCCGGCCTTGGTGAAACCGCTGCATTCCTGACCGCGATATCCTGGACGATTACAGCCCTCTCCTTTCAGCTGGCCGGCCAAAAGGTCGGGTCGCTCAGCGTTAATCTAATCCGGATTATTATCGCCTTTTTCCTCCTGACCCTCTTTAACCTCTTTTATCGCGGCTTGCTCTTGCCCACGGATGCTTCAGCCTCTGCTTGGTTATGGTTATCGCTCTCCGGGTTTATTGGATTTTTTTTGGGCGATCTTTTTCTGTTTCAGGCTTATGCGACTATCGGCGCCCGGCTCACGACTCTCATTATGGCTGCCGTGCCGCCTTTGGCCGCTTTGCTGGACTGGTTTTTTCTTGGTGAGACCTTGGAGCCAAAAAGCATGATCGGGATGAGCATAACCATTTTAGGCATTGCCATGGTTGTTTTTAAACCCGACCGGAAAAACAAATCCATGCAACTCACCCTTTCTTTCTCCGGATTATTTCTGGCCTTTGGCGGCGCTCTTGGCCAGGCCGGAGGGCTCTTTCTCAGTAAATTAGGCGTGCAAAATTATGATCCAACTGCGGCGACTCAAATCAGAATCATTGCGGCAATCCCCTGTTTTTTATTTCTGGTTACCGTGCTCCGGGCCTGGCCGCGTATTTTTTCAGCGCTGCATAATAAATGGGCCATGGGTCAAATGACCGTTGGTGCTATTTCCGGCCCTTTTATAGGAGTTTCCCTGGCTCTTTTGGCTATCAAACACACCCGACTCGGCATTGCAACCACCATCATGGCTTTGGTCCCGGTATTTATCATCCTTCCTTCCGCCATTTTTTTAAAAGAAAAAATAACTCTGCGTGAAGTGTTCGGTTCTATTGTCGCCGTGATAGGGATTTGGGTATTATGTCTTTGGTAGGATTTCAAACTTAAAAGCCAATCTTCACTATGAAGATTGGCTTTTTTAGGAGGAAAGAATTGATTGCTTAGTTGCCAATGTATATTGCAAGTCCCTTGCCAAAACTTACTTTATTTTTATTTATTAACAAAGCATTGATATTGTTAAAAAAAACAAACAAAATCCGATTTCATTATTTCTATAGATGGATAATAAAGTACAATTTTTTGTACTCACAAAACCGCTTTCGACTGTTTTTTCATTAATACATTGATTTTATTGAATAATTTATGTACAAAAATTTTTACCTTAAAAAACAATATTGAACTTCCGAATCTTATGTTGCATCAGGCTTTTGGTAATGCCCAGCATCTCCGCGGCCCGGGACTGTATATTATTGCAGTTTTTCAATGCCCGCCGAATTAATTTCTCTTCAATCGCTTCCAAAGTCTGATGCAAAGGCGCATTCATCGGAATGAATCCTTCCACATCTAACTCCTGTTGTGTACCGGAAACCTCGATCGGTAAATCCTCCACCCGAATAAAATTTTCAGATTTCAGAACCACCGCTCTTTCAATTACATTTTCCAACTCCCGCACATTTCCGGGCCATGGATATTGAAAAAGGGCTTTCCAGGCCTCCGGGCTGATCTCAATCTGGCTTTTCCCGTCATCCCGGCGGTATTTTTCAATGAAATGCTGAACCAAAAGTTTTATATCTTCACTACGCTCGCGTAAAGGCGGTACTTCGATAGTGATAACATTCAGCCGATAATAAAGATCTTCACGAAAAAGGCCTTCGGCCACCTCCTCCTTAAGGATACGGTTGGAAGCGGATAAAACTCTGACATCCACCTTAATACTGCGGGTGCCTCCGACTCTTTCGAATTCCATTTCCTGCAGCACCCGTAAAAGTTTGACCTGCAAGGAGGCCGGCATTTCACCGACTTCATCCAAAAACAATGTCCCGCCATCCGCCAATTCAAACCGCCCCTTTTTCATGGCAATCGCGCCGGTAAAAGCGCCCCTTTCATGGCCGAATAATTCGCTCTCCAGAAGGGTCTCGGTCAAAGCCCCGCAATTAATCGATACAAAAGGCCGGTCTTTGCGCGGACTCTCAAAATGAATGGCTTTGGCGATTAATTCCTTGCCGGTACCGGAAGGTCCCGCGATCAAAATCGAAGCCTTGGAAAGAGCGATCTTGCCGATCAAGTCGAAAATTTTAAGCATCGGTTTGCTGCGGCCGATAATATTGCCGTGCCGGTAGCGCTCGGAAAGGGCTTCGTTCAGACGCCGATTTTCTTTGATCAAACGACAATTATCCAGCGCTTTTTTGATCGTGAGCTTCAGCTCTTCATTTTTAAAAGGTTTCGTGATGTAATCATAGGCTTGTTTTTTCATGGCTTCGACAGCCATTTCAATGGTGCCGAAGGCGGTCATCATGATGACCGGGACATCCGGCTTCATTTTTTTGGACTCGACCAGCAATTCCATCCCGCTCATAACCGGCATCTTCATATCGGTAATGATCAGATCCAGATCGGCTTCCTCGATGAGATGCAGAGCGTCTTTGGCCTGATTGGCGGTTACAATCTCATAGCCTTCTGAAGAAAGTAATGCCTCAAGTACTACCAGATAATTTTTTTCATCATCCACAATTAAAATCGTTTCCATACACACCTATAAACTTATGTTTAACTTAAAACCCATCTATCGGCAAAAGATTGTCGATCATTTCCAAATCGTTATCGCTATCGTTGTCGCAATCGTGACCGCTAAAAACCGCAAAAAACCGTGCGAACGGGCTTACGGTTGCCGGGGTAAACGCACCCTCACTTTCGTGCCCTGCCCCTTAAGGCTCTCCAGTTTTATGGTTCCCCGGTGACTTTCAATGATCTTTTTAACGATCGAAAGTCCTAAACCGGTGCCCCGCTCCTTGGTCGTAAAAAAAGGATTAAAAAGCTTTTGTATGTTTTCCGGTGAAATGCCGGAGCCATTATCTTCGATCTCAATTTCATAATAATCCTTTTCCTTTGCAGCCCGGATCTGGATGAGACCTTCCTTGTTTATGGCTTGCACGGCATTGAGCATGATATTCAAAAAGGCCCGATAGAGCAAATCCTGATCGGCCTGAAATTCGAAAGTTCGGCCTTGCAGATTGCTTTGCACCCTAATCCCTCTTTTTTCAAACTCCGGTTGCAGAAAGTTCAAATTCTTTTGAAGGATCTCTTCCAACTTACAATCCTGAAGATTGAGGGTCGGCGGCCGGGCAAAATCGAGAAACTCGGTCACGATGTTGTTGAGACGGGTTGCTTCCTCGATAATGACCCCGGAAAGCCGTTTGGATTGTTGATTGGATTCCGCTGTTTCCGCCAACAATTCGGCCGTGCTGCGAATAATGCCCAATGGATTCTTGATCTCATGCGAGACACCGGCTACCATTTCTCCCAAGGTCGCCAGGCGTTCGGCTTGATTCAGTTGCGCCTCCAATTCCTGTTGTTCCACGACCCGATTCTCGATCATGACTTCGGCCTTGCGAACGACCAATAAAAGCACTACAAAGATCAGGCCCATGATCAGGATGGTCAGGCCGAACACCAGATACTGGAACCGGATAATACCCTTGTATTCCTTGGTCATATCCTGAGTGAATTCAAAAACTCCGAAAATATAGTTCGGATCAAAAGCAAAGGATTCTTTATCGGGATCAAGATAATAGACACCCTTAAGAGGGACAAAAGTTTTTAACTGGACCTTGGCTTCCGCCAACTGATTGAAGAACCACCAGCCGCTCCGTTGGGAGATCAACACGGATGAAACATCACCGGCCAGAGCCTTTTTATATTCCAGACTTTGTTCGACTTCGTTACCGAAAAGTTGAGGATCCGTGCTGTAGGCGATTATATTTTTCCCGATATCGTAAATATTGACCAGTTCAATATTGAAGCCTTGGATCGTGTTGTTCACAATCTTATTAATCTGCTTATTTTGTTCCGGATTACTCAATTGGATCGGACGGCGACTCAACATCATCGGTAAAATAAAATTCTGGGTAATCTGAAAATGGAGATTCTTGCCGATTAAACGGCTGCGATTTTCATAACTCTCCTCCAAAATCTCCTTGGTCTGCTGGGAGACAATAGCGGAAAAAGGAAAACTAAAAATCGCGAGCACCATAAAGCTGGCCCATGCAAAATATTTGACCAGTTTGAATTTTTTGCCTTCAAAAGGATCATCAACCTGGGAAGGATTCATCTAAAAAACCTTTCTGTTCAGCCTATTGCGGCCTGCGTTTTAGACCTCTTATTTTGACCTGCCATTTTTAAAAAGCGATAAGACGTTAAACCTATCCTCAATCCATGTCAAGGCATGCCTCAAACCGGTGCGTTGGCATTGAATTCCTGAAAAAAACAGCTCTGATTTTCAATTTTCTGTACAAGTCGGGATCGGGATGTTTTAATGGCCCGACTGAATAATGCTGAAGGATAATAAATGTTTATGAAAAAAACAAATCCGCTCCCCTTCATGCTTTACGCCGACAAATCCGGCCGGATCTTTGATCACCCCTATTATCGCATGGCCGGTTATTCGGGCGCCGAACCCATTCATTTGGAACCGGCCGATCTCCTGCCCATGCCCGAATACAGTAAATTATTTTTTATTCCGGAATGCCCGCCTGTCGGCCTGGACCCCGTTACCGGCGAATATGTTACGGTTGCCGAGATAGAGATCAACGGCCGCGCTGCCTCTTGCTATGCCGTGGCGGCATTTCCTGAATCCGGCATTGTACGGACCCATTTGCCGGCTGTCGCCTATAGCGCCAAAGATTATGTTTTGCCCATGTGGGGTTATACCGCGGTCGGTTTTAAAAAAGATCGATATTGGATCGCCGGCTTCCGCATCGAAACCAACCCCAAATGGGATCCCCGCAATTATGATGACCGCAAGCTTTTACAGGCCATTCGGCGTCTTGAAAAAAAACAAGAGGCCGGGCCTTTGCAAGATCATTTGAAACATTGCGCGCTTTACAACCATTGTTTTGCGGCCAAAAATATTTTTCTGGGTCGCTGGGAAGCCCCTTTGCCGGTTAGCCGGACCTGCAATGCCCGCTGCCTGGGTTGTCTTTCCTTACAACCCGAACAATCTTGCACAGCTTCCCACCATCGTATCACCTTTAAACCAAGCCAGGAGGAAATTGTCGACTTAGCTGTCCGGCATTTAGATCAAGCCCCGGAAGCGATTGTCAGTTTCGGCCAAGGTTGTGAAGGCGAGCCTTTGACCGAATACAAGCTCATTGCCGCTGCCATTCGCACCATCCGCGCCCAAACTTCAAAAGGAACCATCAACCTCAATACCAACGGCAGCTGGCCGGAGCGCGTGCGCCTAGTGGCTGAAAGCGGACTCGATTCCATCCGCATCAGTCTCAACAGCGCCCAACCCGAACTCTACCACGCATATTACCGGCCCAAAAATTATCGCTTTGCGGACGTACTGGAATCCATCCGCATCGCCCAAAACCTGGGGCTCTATACCATGATCAACTATCTGGTCTTTCCCGGGATCACGGATCAGCTTGCGGAACTCAAGGCCCTAAGACAATTGATCGGGAAAACCGGCCTGCATTTCATACACTTGAAAAACCTGAATATCGACCCGCCGCTTTATCTCGCAAAAATGCCACGCATGCAATCACCTGGAATGGGTCTCAAAAAGATGACGGACATTCTGAAAGAGGAATTTCCCGATCTGAAATTGGGTTATTTCAATCAGCCTGTGCGCTAAAAACCTGATAGGATATTGGTTTGAAAATTGGATTACATGGCCCGCGAAATCTTGCATCCCGACCATAATGTGCATTTAAGCAATAAAAACGAATTTACGACAATTTTAATGAATTTTTAAAAAGGGTTAAAATCTTTTCAAAACGACTCTCAGCGTGGAGGGACATCATGAAATGGGTGATCATGATTCTTTTGGGCAGCCTGGGACTGGCGGTGCTTGTTTACGGGTTGATGTGGGGTGCAAAACGATTCAGCCTGCTAAAAGACGGCTTGCGTACTCAAGGAAAAGTAGTGAAAATTGAAAAAAGCCTCCCCGTCGATGAAACCAAGAGCGCCAGCGCCTCCTATTATCCGATCGTTGAATTTCAGGATCGTAACGGCGCCACCATCCGTTTCAAGGGCAGCACCGGAAGCAATGCCCCCGCCTATGAAACCGGTGTTCAGGTCCCGCTGGTCTACAACCCCCGAAATCCGTCCGAAGCCCAGTTGACCACTTTTTCCCAGTTCTGGCTGGGACCGCTCCTGATCACCCTGGCCGGGCTGGGCATCTTGTTTTTAAGTTATGGCGCCTTCTCCATGATGGGCGGCAAACCTAAAAGTGTTGCCGAACTTCGGGAAAGAATGCTCAACGAGCAAATCAAAAAGATGTCTACTTACCCCAAAATAGAGGGCCGGATCAGCGATTTGAGAAAGAACGAATACGGCAACTATGTTTTAATCTGCCGTGGGACAAGGCCGGGCGCCGTTACCGAAGAAGAATTCCAATCGGGTATTCTCAATTTCAACCCCGGCCCGGAAATAATC
>RPPU01000083.1 GCA_003819975.1 Desulfobacteraceae bacterium | reverse complement strand
TGAATAGCGAATCAAAAATAATAGGTTATTTTTCTATGGAGATTGGGCTTGAGGCCCGTATGCCCACTTACAGCGGCGGCCTTGGCGTTCTCGCGGGAGATACGATCCGCTCCGCAGCCGATCTCAAGGTTCCTATGATCGCGGTCACGCTGCTTCCCCGCAGGGGATATTTTCGCCAGAAGCTCGATGCAAGCGGGTGGCAGACCGAGGAGCCTATAGAATGGAAAATAGAAAGTTTTTTGGAAGAGGCGCCAAAAAAAACCTTCGTAACTATCGAGGGACGGACCGTTCAGCTCCGTTCTTGGAAATATGAAGTCAAGGGCATCGGCGGATTCCTGGTGCCGGTGTATTTTCTGGACTCAGATCTTCCTGAAAATTCCGAATGGGACAGAACCTTGACCCATTTCCTCTACGGAGGGGATCGGTATTACCGTCTGTGCCAGGAGGTAATCCTCGGGATCGGAGGCGTGCGTCTGCTCCGCGCACTCGGCTATGAGAATATTAAGCGGTTTCACATGAATGAAGGACATGCAAGCCTTCTTGCCCTGGAGCTTCTGGATGAAGAAGCAAGAAAAGCCGGCAGGGACTCAATCGTACAGGAGGACGCCAATACTGTGAGAGAAAATTGCGTCTTTACGACACATACGCCTGTTTCTGCCGGGCACGATCAGTTTCCGATAGATCTGGTTCGCCGGGTGATAGGGCCGCGAGAGGATTTCTTTAATATGAAGCATATCTTCTCTCTCGACGGCCTTCTCAATATGACATATCTGGCGCTTAACCTGAGCCGCCATATTAACGGGGTTGCCAAAAAACACGGCGAGGTATCCAGACTCATGTTTGCCGGTTATTTCATTGATGCAATTACGAACGGGGTTCATGCGGCCACCTGGGCTGCAAAACCCTTTCATGAACTTTACGACCGCCATATCCCGGGATGGAAAGAGGACAATTTCAGCCTCCGGTACGCCCTGAGCATCCCAAAGCTTGAAGTGTGGGAGGCGCATTCTCTGGCAAAGAAGGATCTGATTCAGCATGTGAACCGTGAAACCGGCGCCGGGATGGATGCAGAAGTTTTGACTCTCGGCTTTGCCCGGCGCTCTACAACCTATAAGAGAGGAGAGCTTTTTTTTCAGGACAGCGAGAGGCTTAAAAGAATATCAGCGGAAGCCGGCAGGCTTCAGGTGATTTACGCCGGCAAGGCTCATCCGCACGATTTGGAAGGCAAGGAGATCATCAAACGAATCTTTCGTGCGAAAGAATCTCTCAAGGAAGACATCAAGGTCGCTTATCTTGAAAATTACGACATGGAGACAGGGGGGCTCATCACATCTGGAGTCGATGTATGGCTGAATACGCCTCAGCCGCCCCTCGAGGCTTCAGGGACGAGCGGGATGAAAGCGGCGGTGAACGGCGTTCCGAGCCTGAGCGTTCTGGACGGCTGGTGGATTGAAGGGCACATTGAGGGAATTACCGGATGGGCTATTGGCGAGGCCGGCAGGGGACCCGAAACAAGCGGCGATTGGTCAAAGGATGCCTTGTCTCTTTATGATAAACTGGAGGATGTAATTTGTCCCCTTTTCTATCGTGACAGGGATCGTTTCATCGATGTGATGCGTTTTTCCATCGCCCTGAACGGTTCGTTCTTCAATACCCAGAGAATGCTGCTGGAGTATGTGCAGAGGTCTTATTTCTGAACTTATCGCAATGGTTTTTCGTTACGACGGGTCTTGTGAATAATCCTGTGTACATGGAACAAAAAAATGAACATACTTTATTAAGCGAGACATCATGTTGGCGGATAAAATACAATATTATAGCAAACAGCACAAATCATTTCTGGCTGTGCTGGAATTTATTCTTGTTATCGGTGTAGGGTGGGTAGATTATATTATCGGCCCCGATTACTCCATGTTGCTTCTCTATCTGATCCCGGTGTTGACAACCGCCTGGTTTGTCGGAAAATGGGCCGCTATCGCAATCTCAGTAGAAAGCCTCATTGTGTTGCTCATCGTCGATTTGGTGTGGAAAAACAAGTCCGCCGAGTCTCTTGCGATCTACTGGAATGATCTCTCGAACCTCGTTTTTTTTCTCATTGTCACTTATATCATTGCCTCTTTAAAAAGCGCATTCGAGTATAAAAAACTTATGGCTGACATCGATTCGTTGACCGGAGTCGCAAACCGGGGACGCTTTTACGATCTCGCGGCCGCGGAAATAAACCGTCTGCTGCGGTATGGACATCCTTTTACTGTTTGTTATATCGATATCGATAATTTTAAGCGGATAAATGACACTTTCGGTCATGGTGAGGGTGACATCCTATTAAGGCAGATAGCGGAAAGCATTAAAAACAATATGCGGAGAACCGACGTTGTCGGCAGGCTCGGCGGGGATGAGTTCGCCCTGCTCATGCCCGAGACCGCCGCGGACGTGGCGCTGAGCGTAGCCGGTAAAGTTCATAAACTCCAGGACATTGTGCGGAAAAAGGGATTAACGATTACCCTGAGCATAGGCATGGTCGTTTACTTGAAACCTCCTGAAAATATTGAAGAGATGATCCAGAGAGCCGATGCCCTCATGTATTCCGTGAAAACAGACGGCAAGAACAATATCAAGTACGAGATTGTGGGTCAGGAGTGATGGCTTATAGAGTGGGTTGAATTAGCCTGAGTAAAGGGGTTTTGCATGGATATTTTAACGAAGGTAAAAGGGAAAAGATACCGGATATTCATCCTCTCCATAGCGGCTATTATTACAGCGCTGCACTTCCTTGTGTTCGCGAGATATTCACCTCTTATTGTCCTGGAGGAGCTTTACTACATACCGCTTTTTCTTGCTGCCCTCTGGCTGGGTTTTAAGGGCGCTATAATGACGTATGTCCTTGTCTCTTTTCTGTATTTCCCCTTCTTTTTTGGCGGTTGGACGACTTCTGCGTTAGGCGCGGCGGACAGATCGCTTCATCTGATTTTTTCAGGAATATTTACTTTCACCGCCGGTTTCGTTGTTGACCATGAAAGAAGAAGAAGACAACATGCGGAAAGAGAAAAACACCTTGCGGGGATCGGGCAAGCTGCCGCAACAATTGTACATGACCTGAAGAATCCCCTTATCGTAATACTGGGATATGGGCGGCGTATTCAGGAAGGAAAAGGAAGCACCGAGGCCGCTGTTCAAGCGATCATGGATTCCGCGCATAGCATGGAAAGGATCGTTGATGATGTGCTCGATTTTGCAAGACCGATCCGGCTGGAATTAAAGGAAGAAGACGCCCGAACCGTCATCAGACGGGTTTACGATTTCTGCGCGATAAAGGCGCAGGGGAAAGGCGTTTCCTTGTCTCTTGACATCCCCGGTGAGCAGGTGACCATCGATTTGGACAGCGACCAAATGAAGCGGGCGCTTATCAATATGGTCAACAACGCTATTGAAGCATCGAATCCCGGGCAAAAGGTAGTGCTCGTTGCAGCGCGCGGGAAACGGACCTCTGTCATCAGGATCAGCGATTACGGATCCGGCATGGACAAAGAAACCCTCGAAAAACTTTTTACCCCGTTTTTCACGACAAAGAAAGGCGGAACCGGCCTTGGAATGAGCATCGCAAAAAAGATCATTGAGGCGCATGATGGAACCATACGAATAGAGAGCCGGCAGGGAACGGGCACTGATGTCATAATAGACATGCCCTATAAAGGCAATTCGCATGGAAAATAGGAACGGTAAAGGGAAAAGAACGAACAACCAAGAAAAGGGAATTATTTGGTCAATTAGCGACTGTGCTTGATCGCGGATATATCATGCTCTGCACATAAAACAATTAAAATAAATTATAAAAACTTGAAAACCAGGCCTTTTGTATTGGTAATTATAAGGGCAATGCAGACGGATAATCCTTGGTTATTGAATATAAGTTTACTATTCGTTTTCTGGAACTCGGCGGTCTCATTAAAGATTGGATCCAAAAAAATCGCTAACCATACGACCGTTTTGATTTCAGGGCACTTGAAAAGATCTTCAGACATAAGGTTTTTCGCAAGAGCGGATGATACCAATCGTTTGACATCAAAAAGCATTAAAGGCGACCTATTTTGAGTTATTTTTTCGCTTGCGCTACCATTTAGTTTGTCCTATACTCTCAACTGAAAAAATAAGCTTTGATTGCAATTAGGCGCTTAACTCAGCAATATCGACATGGGGATTTCTAAAAATAAGCTTTTGGCATTTTACGATTCGATTCTCCAGAGCCGTTGCTGATAAAGTGTATTTTTAGAAATCTCGGGTTGTCGATAAGTGAAAAGTAAATAAAGGACCCATTACCATCGTACGGACTTATTCCGGCGATCTCGCTGGAACTCCTGTTCCGGCTTGCCGGAATATAAATTTTTTCGATCCTATCGAAAAAACGTTAAGATCGTCTTAGTGATCCCTTTTCATTTCTATTTTATGTTGAATATAAAAAAATGAAAGACCCATTTGAATTATCATATTATATCCTGGAATCCGCCAATGAGCATAAGCTCAAATCGGAACTCCTAAAAAATATCTCGATCCTTTTAGTTGAGTTTTTTCATTGCGATTCAATCCTGTTTTTGCTTAACGACGGGAAAAGATATATCCTCAACAGGAACTTTGACTCGAAAAACATCCCCTTTCATTTTGAAATGATCTCATTTTCAAATGACCGCAAAAAAAGCAACCCGATAAATGATTTTCTTGAGATTTCGTCTCAAAAGCCGCAATGGCCTTTCTCCTTTTGGACGGAAGAGGGGAGCTTCTGCATCAATCAGGTCGATCGTTTTTTTTCACCCGGCACAAAAAAGGTGAAAATAATTTTAAATGATCTTCAGGGACCGGATAAGGACTTTCGTTCCGTTATACTCCGGTTGCTTAAAAATGATTCCGCCGATTTAGGCTTATTACTTATCGCCAGTAAAGAGCCTGATCATTTCACGGATGCTGAGATCAGGCATACCGAAGGGATTTCAAAAGTACTCAATATTGCCTTGATAAACTGGCAAAGCCATGCCGCCCTGAATGAGCGCATCAAAGAATTGAGCTGCCTTTACAACTTAGTGCAGTTATACGATCAACCCGATAAAAACCTGAACAACATTCTGCAAGGAACCGTGGAACTTTTGCCGCCGGCCTGGCAGTTCCCCGAACTGGCTTCCGCGCGCATTATCTTCGACAATCAGGTCTTTACGTCGCGTAAATTTTCCGAAGGCCGACATCATCAAAAATCAGATATCATCGTGAACGGCAAACGACGCGGATTCATTGAGGTCATCTATTCTGAAGTCCGCCCGACCGAAAATGAAGGCCCTTTTCTGCAAGAAGAAAAAAAATTAATTGAGAATATTTCCAGGGAGTTGTCTCTGATCATTGAGCGGCGGCTTTATGAAGATGAAAAAGTAAAACTATTGGATCAACTCAGGCATGCGGACCGGTTGGCGGTGATCGGACAGTTGGCCGCTGCCGTAACCCATGAATTGAATGAACCTTTGGCCAATATTTTGGGTTTTGCACAATTGACGCTTAAAACCGAAGGATTACCCGAGCAAACCGTTAAGGATATTGAAAAAATCCTTGGGGCCTCTTTACATTCCCGGGAGATTATCAGAAAATTATTGTCTTTTGCCCGGCCCTCTCCATCCAAAAAAAGTGCGGTCAATTTAAATAAAATCATTTCCGATAGTCTTTATTTTTTTGAATTACGTTGCTCTAAAGAGAATATTACCCTGGAATTATCATTGGATCCGGCTCTGCCCAATATCCAGGCTAATCCGAATCAATTGATGCAGGTCGTGATCAATCTGGTGGTGAATGCCATGCAAGCGATGCCTCAGGGCGGACGATTGAGCGTCAAAACGTCTTTTTGGGAAAACGGCATCTCTTTTGTCGTCGCGGATACCGGTATCGGAATAGCGGATGAGATAAAGGACAAGATTTTTACTCCGTTTTTTTCCAATAAAAAACGCAGCCAGGGGACCGGGTTGGGCTTGCCGATCGTTCATGAGATTGTACTTGAGCATGGCGGCACGATTCAGGTTGAAAGCCAAGTGGGACAGGGGACCCAGTTCAAAATGCAATTTCCCGCTTTGAAATCGCCGAAAACGGAAAAGGGATCATAAACGATGACCGCCCATCCAACCGAAAAAATTTTAGTCGTAGATGATACGCCGGGTACGCTTGAAGTCATCAAACGAAACCTGGATTCTAAAGGATACAACATTTTCACCGCGACCAATGTGCAGGATGCGATTGAAATTCTTGAATCCACCGTCATCGATCTCACCATAACCGATTTTAAAATGCCCGGTGCCGACGGTTTCGATCTGCTCAGGCATATCCTGGAAAATTACAAAGACATGGAAGCCATCATGATCACCGGCTTTCCGAGTCTCCAAGGAGCGGTACGCGCCGTTAAGATCGGGGCGGAAGAATATCTGGCCAAGCCGTTTACCGATGAAGAACTTTTTACGGCCGTCAGTCATGCCTTAAATAAATTACGGAAACGGCGCAAATCCGTTTTATATCCGGCGCAGAGCCCGCATCACGGACTCATCGGCGAATCTCAGGTCATGCAAAAGGTGTGCAATGCCATTCGCAAGGCTTCCAAAACCATGGCCACTGTATTAATCTGCGGCGAGAGCGGAACCGGCAAGGAAATTGTCGCCCGGGCGATTCACTACGGCAGCCAACGCGCGTCGGCGGCGTTCATTCCGATCAATTGCGGCGCCATTCCTGAAAACCTGCTGGAAAGCGAACTGTTTGGATATGTAAAGGGCGCTTTTACCGGAGCAACCGAGTCCCGGGCCGGGTTTTTTCAAACAGCCGATAAAGGGACCATCTTTCTTGACGAAATCAGCGAAGCCAGCCTGGCCATGCAAGTTAAATTATTACGGATTCTTCAGGATAAGGAAGCATTTATGCTGGGATCTTCACAGCCGGTGAAAATAGACGTGCGGATCATGGCCGCGACCAACAAAGATTTGGAAGCCCTGGTCAAGAAAGGCCTGTTTCGTGAAGATCTATTTTACCGCCTTAATGTCATTTCAATCAATGTCCCGCCCCTGCGTGAGAGAGCGGAGGATGTCCTACTGCTCATCCGTCACTTTACGGCTAAATTTGCCAAAGAACTCGGAAAACCGGCTCCGCAAATCTCTGCTGCGGCTATGCAAACCCTCAAAGGCCATCATTGGCCGGGAAATGTCCGGGAACTCGAGAACATCATCCAAAGACTGGTCCTGATGTGCGAAAGCGAAATGATCGACGTTGCGGATTTGCCTTCTTTTATGCGTTTTTCCGCTTTTCGCGAAGAGCCGCTGACACGCACGTTGGATGAGGTGGAAACAGCATACATTAAAAAAGTGCTGGCAAGTGTCGGCGAAAACAAAACCCGGGCTGCCGGAATTCTCGGCATTGACCGCAAAACCTTGCGGGAAAAACTGGAAAAAATTAAATAGAATAGCCGCGCTTTACCCCCCTGCGCTGCATTGATACATTTTTCCCCACCGGGGGAAATCCCCCCGCCCTGACATGCCTTTTTCCCTCATATCCGACCGCTACTCTGTTCCGATTCCAAAAAAAACAGCCGCCTTTATCCTGTTGATATTATAGCCATTATTCATCAATCACTTTTCTTTTTTAAAACTTTTTTCCATTTCATCCAAACCGCGTACATAAATTGCAATCTTATCGAATTGCATGCTGTACTGTGATTTCTTTTTATGAATTTTATTTCAAAGAAAGGGGAAACACATGAAGCAATATCAAGAGACGCCAAGCAGCACCCGAATAAAATACCCAGGTATTTGTTTTTTATGCAATATCGCTTCAACCTGTATCTACCCGCGCGACTCGACTCGTCCGCTTTTGTTTTGCGATGAATTTGATTGCTCCTCGATTGATTCAAGATGCACCGACCCGGACCCGGCCGCGATAAAAACATGCGCCCGATCATTCAAACCCGAAACCGAGCGTGCTGAAAAATCTGAGGAAAAAAAATTGGGACTTTGCCGCCTGTGCGATAACCGCCCGACTTGCACCTACCCGAAATCGCCGGCCGGGATCTGGCATTGCGAAGAATATAAATAACCGATCGAAATTCGAAATGCAATAAAGGGAATATTATGAAAGAAGAAATCATACGTAATATTATAAAGGATCATAACGGTAAATTGGGGGGTCTTATAAGCATCCTGCAGGAGATTCAAAATAAATATAATTACTTGCCGGAAAAAGCCTTAAGACTCATTGCGGCGGAAACCCGTTTTCCGCTTACGGATATCTACGGTGCCGCCACTTTTTATAAAACCTTCAGCCTGAAGCCAAAAGGCAAACATCTGATTTTGGTATGCACCGGAACAGCCTGCCATGTAAGGGATACATTTAATATTGTAGGCGAATTCGAGACCCAATTAGGCATCCAAGCTGGGAATACGACGGCGGACAATGAGCTCACCCTGGAAACCGTTAATTGCCTCGGCGCCTGTGCTTTAGGCCCGATTGCCGTAGTTGACGGGCACTATTTTTCCAATGTAAACAAACCCATGGTTGCGGAAATCATTGCCAAAGCGCGCGCGGGACTCGATTGGGTGGACATCCAAACCGATCAAAGGATTTTTCCCGTTGAGGTGAGCTGCCCGCATTGCAATCATAGTTTGATCGATAAAAATCATTATATCGACGGATATCCCTCCATTCATGTCACAGCCGCTTTTAACGACAAACACGGCTGGCTGAGATTGTCCTGTCTTTACGGAAGCTATTCCGTGGAACATGAACACGAAATACCTCAAGATGAAATCGTTCATTTTTTCTGTCCCCACTGCAATGCGGAATTGACGGCCGTCGAGGCTTGTCCGGCCTGCGGGGCCGCCACCGTGCCTATGAGCGTCAAAGGAGGCGGGAACATCTACGTTTGTTCGCGCCGGGGATGTAAAGGACATATGCTTGATTTAGACGAAGATATCAACTGAGCATTGATTCGGAAATAAACCGATAACGCAAAAGGATTCGGAAAAATGGAAAAATTCAAATCAATAGAGGCGTTCAAGGCCTTTCAAAAAAAATTAACCCAAACCCGCGACCCGGAAATTCCTACCATCATTATTCCGGCCGGTACTTGCGGCCAGGCCGGCGGAGCCAATGATTTGATTCGCATTGCAAAAAGAGAAATCATCGGCCGTCAATTGAATCGGCGCGTTCACTTGCGAATCACCGGTTGCCACGGCTTCTGCCAAATGGAGCCTTCGGTCCTGGTATTGCCGCGGCGTACTTTTTATCCCAAAGTCACCGTCAAAACCATGGAAAAGATCATCGAGTCCGTCACCGAAGATACCATTGTAACGGAGGCCCTTTATCAAGACCCCGACACCGGCGAACGGATCGAGAAACAGGAAGACCTCCCTTTTTTCAAGACGCAGACGCGCACGATTCTAGGTCAAAATGAAAAAGTGGACCCGATTTATATTGCCGATTACATTGCCTGCGGCCGATACCGGGCTTTTGCCGATTTGCTTCAAAAAAAGGATCCGGCTTGGACAATCGGCGAGATCAAAAAATCCGGACTACGCGGCCGCGGCGGCGCCGGTTTTTCGACCGGTTTGAAATGGGAACTTTTGGCCAAGCAACCCAATGAAAACGGCAAATATCTGGTGTGCAATGCCGATGAAGGCGACCTCGGTGCCTATATGGACCGCAGCGTCCTGGAAGGCAATCCGCACAGCATCATTGAAGGCATGTTGATCGGCGCTTTGGCCACCGGCGCCGACGAAGGAGTCATTTACGTTCGTCATGAATATCCGCTGGCCATCAAGCATCTGATTATTGCCCTCCGCCAAGCCAATGAATCCGGTCTATTAGGCTCCGCCATTTTGGGAACCGATTTTTCTTTTCAGATTCATATTGTTCAGGGCGCCGGCGCCTTTGTTTGCGGTGAAGAAACGGCATTGATGCATTCCATCGAAGGCAAAATAGGCGAACCGCGCCAGCGTCCGCCTTTTCCGGTGCAAAACGGCATCTACGGCAAGCCGACGGCGATTAACAATGTGGAAACTTGGGCCAATGTGCCGGTTGTTTTCGAGCAAGGCGCGGAAAATTATGCCCGTATCGGCGTTCCCAATAATTCCGGAACAAAAATATTCAGTCTGGTCGGCAAGGTGAAATACACCGGCCTGGTCGAAGTGCCTATGGGTACGACCATCAAGGATATCGTCTATACCATCGGCGGCGGCCCTGTCGGAAAAACGCGTATCAAAGCTGTTCAGACCGGCGGCCCTTCGGGCGGCTGCATTCCGGCAGAAAAATTCGATCTGCCGATCGATTATGATCACCTGGCTAAAGCCGGTTCCATTATGGGATCGGGCGGCATGATTGTTTTGGATGAAAACACGTGCATGATCGATCTGGCTAAATATTATATGAATTTTCTCAGAGGCGAATCGTGCGGTAAATGTTTTACTTGCCGCAAAGGAACTCAGCGTATGCATGAAATCCTGACGGATATCGCTTCAGGCCGCTCTTCTCCGGAACAGCTCTCCCTTTTGGAGGAATTAGCCGCGGTCGTAAAAGACTCGACTATGTGCGGGCTCGGTCAATCCGCGGCCAACCCCGTATTGTCCACGCTGCGTTATTTCCGTCACGAATACGATCAGCACATTAAAAACAAACGATGCCCGGCCGGGGTTTGCAAAGACCTTGTCGGCGCCGCTTGCCGGACCTTCTGCCCCCTGGGCACCGAAACCTGGCAATACATCGCCCATATCCAGCGCGGCGAATTCGAAAAAGCCTATAAAGTCATTCGGGATTCGAATCCGCTGCCGTCCGTATGCTCCCGGGTTTGCCATCATCCCTGCGAAAGCGCTTGCCGTTTGGGCAAAAGCGGAGGGCAACCGCTCGCCATCCGTAATCTGAAACGCTTCGTGACCGATACCGTGTCCCCGGCTTACAAACCGCTCAAAGCGGTCAACCGCAATAAAAAAGAGCATAAAGTCGCCGTGATCGGGTCGGGCCCGGCCGGTTTGTCGGCCGCCTATTATTTGTCGTTGCACAATCATCAGGTAACCGTCATCGAAAGCGAATCCAAGCCGGGCGGTATGCTGATCAGCGGCATTCCGGCCTACCGGCTGCCGCGCGCCATACTGAAAAAAGAAATCGATGCCCTTCTGAATGAAAACGTCACCCTGCAAACCAATACGCTCTTCGGAGTGGATATCACCTTGGAAAATCTTTTTAACGCCGGGTATGAAGCTGTGTTTCTGGCAACCGGAGCCCATCAGAGCCGCAAGTTGGATCTTGAAAATGAAGAGGCCTTGGGCGTTATTCCAGCGGTTCATTTTTTAAAATCGTATAATTTGGACAATACCAATCTGGCTTTAGGCAAGGTCGGCATTATCGGCGGCGGTAATGCGGCCGTCGATTCGGCCCGGATCGCCGTTCGGCAAAAAGCAGCCGAAAGCGTGACCCTTTTTTATCGTCGGACCCTGAAAGAAATGCCGGCCTATGAGGAAGAAATTCGGGCGGCTCTTGAAGAAGGGATTAAAATCGAAACCATGGTTTCGCCTCGCAAAATTATAACGGAAAACGGCAAAATCGTCGGCTT
>RPPU01000082.1 GCA_003819975.1 Desulfobacteraceae bacterium | reverse complement strand
CGAAGAAGCGACCATCCAGAAGGTCAAATGGCAAAAAGGCCCCTGTGACAGTCAATTGGGCACGATGGCGCAAGTCAAGGTACCGAATGGCTATGTTTTTGCCGATGCCGATGACACGCGTCTCCTCATGGAATCGATGCAAAATCCTGTGAGCGGTATTGAAATGGGTTTTATTGCGCCGACCGATTCCGATTGGTTTCTTGTTTTTGAATTCCAAGAAACCGGGTATATCAAGGATGATGAAAAAGATAAATTGGACGCCGATGCCATGCTGAAATCGATCAAAGCCGGAAATGAAGAGGGGAATAAAGAACGCGCTAAAAAAGGTTGGGAACCTTTTAATATCATAGGCTGGCATCAGCCGCCCCGTTACAATCCGACCACGCATAATCTGGAATGGGCGATCATCGGTGAATCCAGGAACGAAAGGGTCATCAATTGGAATACACGCTTGCTTGGTCGCAGCGGGGTCATGAAAGTGACTTTGGTTGCAGATCCCAAAATCCTTGATGCAACCATGCCTTATTACGAAACCTTGCTGAACGGCTTTGATTATAATTCCGGGCATCGCTATGCCGAATTTCGTCAAGGCGATAAAATCGCAAAATATGGTTTGTCCGCGCTGGTGGTGGGTGGAGCCACGGCAGTCGCGGCCAAAGCGGGATTTCTTAAATATCTCTGGAAAATCCTGGTCATTGCTTTTATAGCTGTAGCCGGTTTTTTCAAGAAGATTTTCAAACGCAACAAGGAATAGGGGTCTTTCAGTGCCCGCCATGAACAGCATGCTTTCGTTATTCGGCGTCATGGGTCTGATCTATCTCACGGATTGCGTGACCTGGATCAAAACCCGTTCTTTTGTCTTTATCTTCCGGTTCAACCGGAACTGGAAGACCCTGGACGCCACTCCGGCGTTTAAAACGCCGGTCACGGGAATTCGGCTGCTTAATCCTTTGCCGCCTTTGGGTAAAATATATTGCTGCCGCTTGCCGGCCCTGGCTTTGGCGCCGATCGGCATCCGGCCCATGGACGATTCCGCCGATCCGCCGGCCAAATTGACTTATAAAGCCATCCGGGACCTGGAAGTTAAAGGCCGGGAAATCCGCATCAATGCCCGCAGATTCTGCTTATGCAGCGATTCCGTTCAAGCCGAGCGCATCGGCGGCCTGGTCCGGGCCGTCTGGAAAGCTTCGGCGCAAAACCGTGAAGGCTTGATCCGGGCGTTCTGGAAAAATGCTTTTGACGAACAGGCTGCCCGCGCAAGACTCACCCAGGCGGCAAAGCCCCTGGGTTCCTTGCTTTTTTTGTGCAATGGGCTCTTTATCTACCTCTTTGTTTTTTCGCCTTTGGTCGTTTTGGTCTTGGGCTTGCCGCGTTTGCTCATTCCCCTGGCCGCCGGTATGCTTGCGTTGGCACTTCAAATCGCCTACGCATATTTCAAACTCCATAAAAAGTTATACCGGGAAGCAGGAGAAGACCGGATCGGCAATGTCATCAAAATGGCGGTCTGCCCGCCCGTGGCCGTGCGCGCCTGCGATCTGATCACTCCCGATCTCTTGAGCGATTATCACCCGCTCGTAGTCGCCCATCTGCTCCTGACTTCCGACGCTTATGAAACATTTTGTCAGGGCACTTTGCGCCGCCTGCGCTACCCGCTTAAGACCGAAACAGAAGCAGAGGCCGATGATATTTCGATCTGGCAAAACGGGGCGCTTCTGACATTGATAACGGAATATATCAAACATACAACAAAAATAATGGATCGAACGGATGTGTTGCCGGTTCCCGATCAACCGGAGAATCGGGCCTATTGCCCGCGCTGCCTGGCGCAGTTTACGCGCAGCCAAGGCGATTGTTCCGATTGTCCCGGGATTCCGCTGCAACCGTTCGCAAAGATGCGGAAAATCTCCGCTATCAGGGAGTAGATTTTATGGAAAATTATATTGTTATCATCGTAGTTGTAACCGCTTTTTTTATCGGCTATGCAGTCGTGGGGTTTATCATGAAAAAAATAAAAGAATTGAACAGTTTGCCCAAATGGAACGAGCGTCATGGTTCGGATGCGGAAAAAAAACGAGAACAGAACCAAACCCCGAAAGAGCCGGAATAAAGCACGCGGAAAGGTTATTCATGAGCGCTACCAAAGTATTTTGGCAAGATCCTTATCTGACGGAATTGGATGCCACGGTTGTTGCGGTGAACGGCGATCTGATTACCCTGAATCGTACCATCTTTTTTGCCTTCTCCGGCGGCCAGGAATCGGATAGCGGCGCCATTGCCGGCTTGAAAGTCCTGGAAGCCAAGAAAGAGGGCGCTGAAATATTTTATCAACTGGAACCCGGCCATAACCTGAAACCGGGCGACCCGGTTCTGATCAAGATAGATTGGGAAAGAAGATATCGGCTCATGCGCCTGCATTTCGCGGCTGAAATCGTTCTGGAACTGATCAATCAAAATTACGGGAACCCGGAAAAGATCGGGGCGCATATCAGCGCCAATAAGGCCCGCATCGATTTCCGCTGGACCGGAAGCATTGCGGATCGATTCGGGTTTCTTAAGGCGGAGCTGGAAAAAATCGTTGGGGCCGATCTTGAAATCGTCAGTGATTTTTCAGATCAGGAAAAAGAAATCAGGTATTGGGAGGTCAAAGGATTCGGGAAAGTAGCTTGCGGCGGGACGCACTTGAAAAGAACGGGTGAGGTCGGAGAAGTGAAGCTGAAAAGAGATAATATCGGAAAAGGGAAGGAGAGGGTGGAGATAACTATAGCAGTTGATCCGAGTTCACAGTTCACGGGGACGGATGACGTGAAACTGTCATCCGGGGTTCACGGTTGAAGGCGAAGAGGGATTTTTACCGCAGACGAGAACAGATTATTTCACCGCCCGCGTAGGATTGGGGAAATCGTCCAATCCTTTGCTCGAGACGCAGAGAACGCAGAGTTTAATTCTTTTTTTTGCCTTTTAAACAGTTTTTAAAAAAATAAAACTGTTTGGAAAGCAAAAACCAATCTGCCCTGCGGGGCTTGTTCTGCTCTATTTACAATGCTTTACGGAAAAATATTCCGTGCTTTTACCGGTTATCTACGGTTAAAAATTATTATGCCGATACCCATGCAGGAATCAGAACGCTATGTTTTTGTTTTGGAGTTTTGAAGCGGATCTAACCATTGAAGGCAATAACTAAACACCGCAAAAAATATAGAACAAGCCCCGCAGGGCTGGTATATTTTTACTTTTCCCTATCTTAGGGAAAAGTAAAAAAGATAAAAACCTTTGCGTCCTTTGCGCCTTTGCGGTGAAATATTCTGTCCTCAGTCTGCGGTAAAATCCTACTCCCTCTCAGGAATGATGCTCCAGAATGATCTTTAAGATCCGCCGAATCGGCTCGGCCGCGCCCCAAAGAAGTTGATCGCCGCAAGTAAAAGCAGTCAGGAATTCGGGTCCCATGACCATTTTATGAATCCGGCCGATCGGCACAGTCAGAGTACCGCTGACCGCCGCGGGCGTCAAATCCCGGATGGTGACTTCTTTGTTGTTCGGCACCACCTTGACCCACGCATTGCCTTTGGCAATCATCGCGACCAATTCATCCAGGGGTATATCTTTCTTAAGTTTAATGGTTAAACCCTGGCTGTGGCAGCGCATGGCGCCCACGCGCACGCAAAGCCCATCCACGGGAACGGTTTTTTTCAAGTCCAGAATCTTATTGGTCTCGACCAGTCCTTTCCATTCTTCGCGCGTCTGACCCATTTCAACCGCCCGGTCGATCCAGGCCAGGAGATTGGCAGCCAAGGGTGCGCCGAAATTCTCTATGGGATGACCAGGTCGGCGTAATTCAGCAGTTACGGCTTGATCGATTTCCAAAGCCGTGGCGGACGGATTGTTCAACAAATCCCGGGATACATCGCCCAACGCCATCATCTGGGCCGCCAATTCCTTCATATTATTGGCGCCGGCGCCGGACGCAGCCTGATAGGTCATGGTGGAAATCCATTCGATCTCGGTTGATTCAAAAAGGCCGTTTAGGGCCATGAGCATCAGGCTGACCGTGCAATTGCCGCCGATATAGTCTTTCACGCCGGTTTTGAGGCCGACATCAATGACTTTGCGGTTCACGGGATCCAGTACAATAATGCTTTCCTTATGCATGCGTAAAGTCGAGGCAGCATCGACCCAATAGCCTTTAAAGCCTGCTTTACGCAACTCGGGATAGACCTTTTCAGTGTAGGAACCACCCTGACAAGTCACGACCATATCAAAACTTGATAAAGTCTTGATATCATAAGCATCTTTTAATGACGGCACAGGCAACCCGATCTGAGGTCCCGGAGCGCCGACATTGGAAGTTGAGAAAAAAACAGGTTCAAAACCTTTAAAATCGTGCTCTTCCAGCATACGCTGCATCAGAACCGAACCAACCATTCCACGCCAACCGACAAAGGCGATTTTTAACATTTTTGAGCCTCCCGAATTAACTTCATTTAAAACCCGATTATCTAAATTTTATAAAGGGCTATTGATAATAATTTTGACGTCAGGATGCAAGGAAAAACAACCGAATTTTATTCGGATCGAAATTATCCATAAATCTTTGGTTTTTAATTACTTGTGGTTGTACTCAACAATATGCGTTATAATTATTTTCATTCTGACCCGATCCCGTGTGAGGCAAAGCCAGGTGTAAACTTTGATCGATTTAATCCGAATACAGGATTCAATGGCTTTTCTATATTTTTGACCCCTGTTTTATTTAGGTTTGGCAGGTGACTCCCGATAAAATATGAAAGGACATCACGGTGATGGATCAATTCCAGTTCGATTTCCCCAACTTCATGAGCCGTCGACAGTTTTTCACTTGGATGGCGGGACTGGGCGGCGGAATTCTCCTTGGAAATCTTTTACCGGCTTGTCGATCAAAAGAGACCGAGCAAGCCTCTCAAGCCCAACCCGGAGAAGTCCGCAAGCTTGTTATAGCCACGGCCGTGGATCTCTATACGATCGATCCGGCCATAGGATTTGATACGGCCATTGCCAGCACTTTGAAGGGACTTTATGATGCTCTTTTCAGGCATGTGGGCAATCCGCCCAGAACCATACCCTGGCTGGTGGATCGCTATGAGACATCCAAAGACGCCCGGGTTTGGACGTTTAAATTGTTTGAAAATATCACTTTTCATGACGGCACGCCGCTCACGGCCGAAGCCGTGGCCTATTCGGCGGAACGGCTCCTGAAAATCGACAAAGGCCCAGCCTCACTTTTTTCCGGTATTTTAAAACCGGGTAGTATGAAAGCAATCAATCGTTATACAGTCCGGATGACCCTTATCCGACCTTTCGGCGCTTTTCTGGACACATTGCCTTGGCTTTTTATCGTCAATCCCGGCCTGGTATCGGCGCATGCCGGGCAGGATCACGGCCAAACCTGGCTTAAGGATCATGAAGCCGGTTCCGGTCCTTTTACCATTGCCGAGTGGAAACCCGGAGAAAAATATGTATTTCAAGCCAAATCGGATTATTGGAAGGGTTGGCCCGACAAGACCCATCACCTCTTAAGGTATGAACGCAGAGTCATCAAGGAAGGCGCAGATCGGGTAAAGGCTTTGGAAACGCATGAAGCGGATTTGGCCGATTGGATTTTACCCGGAGAACAGAAACGTCTTGAAGAAAAAGGGTTCTTGATTCTGAAAGAACCTTCCATTGAAACTTATGAAATAAAAATGAATAACAAAGTCGGCTATACCGCCAATATCCATGTGCGCAAGGCGATCGCTTATGCTTTTGATTACGAAGCTTTGCTGCAACTCTGGGAAGGCCGGGCCGTTTTAGCGGACGGCCCCTTGCCCCCGGGGTTGGGCTGCGCGCGCAAAGATTTAAATATGTATCAGCAGAACATGGAAAAGGCGCAAGCAGAACTGGCCCGATCCCCCTGGCCGCAAGGGAGCTTTTCCCTCGATTATGTCTATGTCGCCGGTTTGGAAGAGGAGCGCAAAACCGGAGAAATCATCCGGGATCAGTTGGCACGGTTAAAAATAAAGGTTCATCTCATTCCCATGGCCTGGGCCGATGCGGTCAACAGCTTTAAGAATCCAAAGACGGCGCCGGCTTTATTTCCGCTTTACTCCAGCACGGCGTATGCGGATCCGGATAATTATTTTTGGTCCGGGTATCATTCGTCGCAGGCAGGAGAGTGGACCAATCCCGGTCATTACGCGAGCAAAGCTATGGATCGTTTGCTGGAAAAAGCCCGGACTATTTTGAACGCGAAAGAAAGAAAAAAATTTTATTGCCTGGCTCAGAAAAAAGCCATTGAAGATGCGGGAACTCTTTTCGGTATTTCCGCTTTGGATCATCACGTATTCGGCAAACGCATCCGGGACCTGGCCTATTGCCCGGTCACGGGCAGTGATGAGGATTTTTATTTTCTGAGTCTATCCGAATAAAATATTTGGCAATCACCAAGGAGCCTGCTCTTCGTGCCTTTTACGATCCGCAAAAAATTAGTCATGTTTTTTTTCTTTGCGGCTTTGTTTTTGTTGGTCTTGGCCGCTTTCAGCATTTATCATTTAAAACGGCTTAATACCGATACGCAAAAAACATTGAACGATTACCAGTCGGTCCTGATCGATACATCCGGGATCGTGAGCAATGTGCTCTTTCACAGCCTTAAAATCGAGCAATATATCGCCACCGGAAATCCGGCCCATATGCGCGCGGTTGAAGATCTCAAGGCCGAAACGGTCAAGTCTTTAGCGGATCTGCAGCAAAAAAAACTCGATCCCGCGGAGGTGCAATGGGTCGGCAAGATTGCGGAGGCCTATCAAACCTATATAGCACTCTCAACCGAGTTGTTGGATTATTACAAAAAAAACCCCGGAGACAAGGAAAGCATTCAAGGAAAACAAATCAGAATTCTGGCTCTCCTGGAAAATACTCTTTTAGCCGATTCCATGTCCTTATATCAACTGAAGAAACTTAAAACAACGGCTTTAATCGAAGACCATCATCGGCTTTATCATAATTACCTTTGGATTACCGGATTGGCCGGTTTATTTTTTATTTTTCTGGTTATTGTGATGGGTTATTCAATTATTCAGGCCATCAGCAATCCAATCGACAAACTGGTCGCGACCACCAAGGAATTGGCTTCCGGCAATCTCAATGCCCGTCCTCCCAAACATGGCACCGATGAAATCGGCGTTTTGTCCCAAGCTTTCACATCCATGGCTGATCAGCTTCAACATCTTTTCATTACCCTTGAGAGAAAAGTCGAAGAAAGAACCCGGGAGCTTTCCGAAGAACAAAAATTCGTCTCCGCTGTTTTGGAAACAACCCATGCCTTGGTTGTGGTTTTTGATCCTCAAGGAAAAATCGTCCGTTTCAACAAAGCCTGCAGGGAAATCACGGGTTATACTCTCCGGGAAATGAAAAACAAACCGGTTTGGGAAGTGCTCATGCTTCCCGAGCATGCCGAAATGTACCGAATCCAGATTGAAAAATTAAAAAACAACGATCTGTCCGATGCGCATGAGAACTATTGGATTACCAAAAAAGGCGCCCACCGCCTGATCGCCTGGTTTCATACGGGTTTGCGCGACCCGCAGGGCGCCTTGGTGCATGTGGTCGCCACCGGCGCCGATATAACGGAAAGAAGAAAGATCGAGCAGGAGTTATTTAACATCCAGAAACTTGAATCCGTCGGAGTGCTGGCAGGCGGTATTGCCCATGATTTTAACAACCTGCTCACAAGTATTCACGGTGAAATAGAGCTGGCCCAGATGAATATGACCAAAGGAACTAGAACCTACTTTAATTTGGCGCAGGCAATTGGTTCTTGCAACCGGGCCCGCGATCTGATCTGGCAGTTCATTACTATTTCAAAAGGAGGAGCTCCCAACAAAACAGAGGGCTCTTTGCCGGCCTTGATCAAAGAAACCTGCGAAAATGTTTTTGCCGATTCGAAAATCCGCTACCAGGTTCTATATACCGAAGACCTTTGGCCGGTGATGTTCGACCGATCTCAGTTGGAACAGGTTATCTATAATCTGGCAATCAACGCCAAAGAAGCCATGAACGATGAAGGCCCGGTTCGAATTTGGCTGGAAAATGTAATTATCCATGATGAAAAACCGAATTATATTTTAAAATCGGGTTCCTATATCCGGATGGTCATTCAAGACGAAGGTCGCGGCATTCCGGAAAAGCACTTACCGCTTTTATTCGATCCTTATTTCTCGACCAAAGAGCGCGGGACCCAAAAAGGCATGGGTTTGGGACTTACCACCGCTTATTCCATCATAAAAAAACATGACGGTCATATTGATTTGGTTTCTAAAGTCGGGGTGGGCACGACTTTTTATATCTATCTGCCTGCAAACCAAACCAAACCCTAATATCTATCTAAAAAACGGATTGGTCAGGCGTTCGCGACCGATGGTGCCGGAGGGGCCATGACCCGGATAGATTCGGAGATCGTCGCCCAGGGGAAAGATTTTTCGGCGCACCGCGGCAATCAACCCGGGGTGATCGCCCCCGCTATGATCGGTGCGGCCGATGGAGCCGGCAAAAAGGGTATCGCCGGTAAAAACAGCGCCGGCCGTATAAAAACAGACTCCGCCGGGAGAATGACCCGGCGTGTGCAGAACTCGAAAGCGGTAAGATCCGACCTGCAGCTCCTGACCGTCGGTCAAAAATCCATCGGGCGGCATTTCCAGGCCGGAAGCATCCAAATTGTTTATCATAACCGGAGCTTTCGTGATTTTCTTAAGTTCCGCGACACCGCCGGTATGATCGAAGTGACCATGGGTTATTAATATCATACGAATGTTAAGAGCGTTGCGCACGATTTCATTAACAATTCGGGAAACTTCATCACCGGGATCAATGACCAATCCTTCACCGGTTTCTTTAGATCCGATAATATAGCAGTTGGTTTGATAGGGGCCGACAACTAATTTTCTAACCATGAGGTTTTTTCCTTTTAACAAGGTTCTTAGTATCTTAAAAGTTAAATTGCGCTCAAAATGGTTATAATTTTTATCCACCTTCTGCGAAGTGGGGGTTCGTTTTTTCAGACGGTAACTTCCTAAACACGAAACGTTATCGTAAGATCGGCAAGCGCGACACTTATGTTTTGCCGACACCCGAATGTTATGAACTATAACTGAATAAATTTAATCATTGCGGCGCTTGCCGCGCGAGGGCTTCCGCCCTGGCCCTTAATGCCCGAATGCCATTAGTTGCCGTCTGAAAAAACGAACCCCCACTTCGCAGAAGTCTTCCGGTTTATCCGGGTTGGGAATAAATGAAATCCCTTGTCGTCTTAACGTAGGGGCAGGTCACAATTTCTTCCTGAAATTGTTTTTAAAACCCGCCCTTCGAAATATTATAAGCCGATTCCTTTTCTTGTCAACACGCCGAAAGCGACTCAAATCCTCCTTGCAGATTTTATGGTCTTATGGTATGCCACCATCCTATACATACTTAAAGATTCGCAAAAATTTTTTTCCAAGGAGCCTACATCCGCAATGTTGACTGAAAAACAGATGCACCAATACGCCGAGGTTTTATTTTGGGGCTTGAAAACCGCCCGTAAAGAACCTTTTCGAAAAAACGACAATATTCTGGTCCGCTATGAATGGGCGGCCCTGAAAATGGCGGAGATCGTCCAGATCCATTTATTGAAACAAAGCCTGAATCCTATATTACGTCTAGAGCAAACTCCGGTCATGGAACGCAATTTTCTATTAAACGGCAATGATTCCCAATTAAGATTCATTGCGCCGGGTGAACGCGAATTGTTTCAAAATTTGCAGGGTCTGATTGCTCTGCGGGCGCCGGGATCGTTGACGCATTTAAGCGATATCGATCCTTTGAAAATTTCAAAGCCCATCATGGCCCGCAAGCCGTTAGGGGAGATTATGGATCATCGCGAGGAAAAGGGATTATTCGGCTGGACCCTTTGCTTGCTGCCCACTCCGGCCCTAGCCAAACATTCCGGGCTTTCCCTGCGTCAATACACGAATCAAATCGTTCGCGCTTGTTATCTGGATGAAAAAAATCCCGTGCAAATCTGGCAAAACATCCACGATCAGGCCTTGAAGGTCAAAAAATGGCTGAATCGCATGGACATTCTGCATCTCCGCATCGTATCCCCGAACATGGATTTGATCGTCACACCGGGCAAAGACCGCCTGTGGACCGGTATTTCCGGCCATAATATTCCCAGTTTTGAAATCTTTTTTTCGCCCGATTGGCGGGGGACCGAAGGCGTTTATTATGCGGATCAACCCTCTTTTCGCAGCGGCAACCTGGTGGAAAAAGTACGCTTGATATTTAAAAAAGGCGAGGTCCGCGAAGTCCGCGCGCGCAAAGGCGCGGAGTTTGTCGAAAAACAAATCCGCATGGATAAAGGCAGCCGGCGGGTCGGGGAGTTCTCCTTAACCGACAAACGCTTTTCGCGCATCAACTGTTTTATGGCCAGCACTCTTTTTGACGAAAATTACGGCGGACGAAACGGGAATTGCCACTTGGCGCTGGGTTCTTCTTATCCGACCTATGCCGGCGATCTGCGGCAATTGACAAAGGCCAAGAAAGCAAAGCTGGGGTTCAACGATTCGGCCCTGCATTGGGACCTGGTGAATACCGAAGAGAAGACCGTAACGGCGTATTTGAAAAACAAGAAAGAGGTTGTGATCTATAGCCGGGGCATGTTTCAGACGGATTTATAAACGTTTCGTTCAACAACATCGACAAATGGTCGTCGATAGAAAAAGGACTCGCGGTGCTCGAGCGCACCTTCATTCATATTCAGGGCATCGGTCTGAAAACCGAACAAAACCTGTGGAAACGAGGATTTCGCTGCTGGGACGATTTTATCGAACGCCGCGAAATCGTTTTTTCACCCGAACGCGATGCTTTTATTGAAGAGGAACTGCGCGATTCCCGGGCGAATATCGGAAACATCGCTTTTTTCAAAGAGCGGCTTTCCGCGCATGAAATGTGGCGGCTCTACTCCACCTTTGAGTCTGAAGTCGTTTTCCTGGATATCGAGACCAACGGCGGGTTCGACGAGATCACCCTGATCGGCCTTTATGACGGTCAAACCGCCCGGACCTTCATCAACGGTCAAAATTTGCAGGAGTTTGAAACGGCCGTGGCCGATTTTAAGCTCGTGGTCACTTTTAACGGCAGTTCCTTTGATCTGCCTATCATCCGGCGGTCGTTTCCCGGCATTACCCTGCCGGTCGCTCATATAGACTTGCGGTTTTTATTGCGCAAACTGGGCTTGAAAGGCGGGCTCAAATCCATTGAAGAACAACTCGCGATCCGGCGCGAGCCGGAAGTCCGCGGGCTCGGAGGTTTTGACGCCATTTGGCTGTGGCAAGCCTATCAAGCCGGCGACCGAAATGCTTTGGAGCGATTGATCCGCTATAATACGGCCGACATCGTCAATTTGAAACCTCTGTTGTTACACGGCTGCGCTGAAATGAAAAAGACGCTTTTAACGGCCTGACAGGATTAGGCATGATCCTACATATCGACATGGACGCTTTTTATGCGGCAGTGGAGCAATGGCAAAATTCCGAACTCCGCGGCAAGCCCGTCATTGTCGGCGGCACCTCCCATCGCGGCGTGGTTTCAACCGCAAGTTAT